>JBKEAK010000208.1:0-72014 GCA_047972125.1 Halodesulfovibrio sp. | reverse complement strand
GTGTTGGACACAGTTAGGCACCTTGCAGATCCAGACACACAACGCCGGTCGCGATACCGGCTGTTACGACTCGGGACCGATTCCCGAATCGAAAAAAGCGCCCGCCCCTCAGAGGAACGGGCGCATTTTTACATACTAGAGCGTTTCCGCGTATATCTCAATGCTATGTTTCACCGAAACACTGTCGTTGTTCTGAGACAGCATGTCGGTAATCTGCATCATGCACGCGGGGCAGCCCGTGGAGAGCACCTTGGCGCCGGAAGAAACAATGTTCTCGCGCTTGCGCTCGCCGATCTTCTTGGACAGCTCGTAGTGGTACAGGTTGAAGGTACCGCCACAGCCGCAGCAACGATCTGCTTCCGACATTTCAACCAGCTCGTAGGCCGGGTTCATGCGGATGAGGTCGCGGGGCTGTTCGGAAACCTTGAGGCTCTTCTTCAGGTGGCAGGAGTCATGGAAGGTGACCTTGGTGCCGCCCTTGGGGGCCTCAGTGGGCTTCACGCCCAGTACGTCAACCACGAACTGGTTGATATCCATGGCCTTCTTGGCGATCTTGGCGATCTTTTCCTGCATTTCCTTCGGATACTCGCCCGCAAACTGGGGCCAGAGTTCGTGAATGGTGGAGATACAGGAGCCGCAGGGGGCCACGATGTAGTCATAGTTGCCATCGCCAAAGACGTTCACGTTGAACTTGACCATCTTGTCGTAGGCAACGCGGTCACCGGCAGACAGAGCGGGAATGCCGCAGCATGCCTGAGCAGCGGGCATCCACACGCCAACGCCATGGTGACGGAAGACCTTCAGGCAGGCTTCGCCGGCCTTGGTGTACATCTTGTCGGCAACACAGCCGGGGAAGAACAGGACACGCAGGCCGGACTTGCCGGCGGGGGTGTCGATGGTTCCGTACTTGCTGTGCAGGGACTGCTTGGCAAGGGGCGAGAAGTGGCGGTCGCCGATAACGGGCGACAGGAACTTCGAGCAGGAAGAGCCGAGCAGTTCGTTTGCCTGAGAGGTGAACAGGCCCTGGAACTTGGAACCGAAATCAAGCAGGGCGTTGAACAGCTTGGGGTTGCCCACCATGCCGCGCAGAATGGCCTTCTTGACCGGGGAGAGCCCCATGTAGGTGTTCACGATGGTGCGGCCCTGGAGGAAAATGTCCATGATGCGCACGCCGGAAGGACAGTTGGCAGCACAGGAACCGCAGAGCAGGCAGCGGTTCAGGCGTTCCTGAACGCCTTCTGCGTCCTTGATCATTTCGTGCGCCAGGTTTTCCAGCAGGGCGATCTTGCCGCGGGTTACGTCGGATTCGCGCATGGTTTCGGCGAATACGGGGCAGACAGCCTGACACATGCCGCACTTCATACATGCGGCCATCAGGTCGTCCAGCTCTTCCAGCATTTTTGCGAGTTTGTTCAGATCGGCCATGACTTACCTCCCAGCGATGATCTTGCCGGGGTTCAGAATATTCTTCGGGTCAATGGCCTTCTTCATATTCAGGGAGTACTCGATGGTGGCGCGGGAAGTTTCCTTCTCCATCCACTTGGACTTTGCCATGCCGATGCCGTGTTCGCCGGACAGGGTGCCCTTCAGGGACAGAGCGGTATCGAAGATTTCGTCAACAGCCTCTTCCACGCGGTGGAATTCCTTGGTGTCGCGCTTGTCGCACATGATGGTGGGGTGCAGGTTACCGTCACCGGCGTGGCCGAAGGTACCGATCTGCACGTTGTGCTTCTTGGCGATGTTGTTGATTGCGGCAACCATGGCCGGAATCTGGGAGCGCGGCACGGTGGCGTCTTCCAGCACGGTGGTGGGACGGGCGCGGGCAAGGGAAGGCAGCGCGTTGCGGCGTGCTTCCCACAGCTTCAGCTTTTCAGCAGCGTCCTTGGCAACCTGAATGCGGGAAGCGCCGATCTTTTCGAGCACCTTTACCACGGTTGCGGCTTCGTCTTCTACCTGTGCGGGGTGGCCGTCCACTTCGATGAGCAGGATGGCGGCAGCGTCAACAGGCAGACCGGCCTTGGTGTAGTCTTCAATGTAGCGCATGCAGGCCTGGTCGATGAATTCCAGGGTACAGGGCACAACGTGGGAGGCGATGATGCCGGCAACGGCGGCAGATGCCTTGTTCACGTCATCGAACACGGCCATCATGGCCTTGGAGGCAGCCGGGGGAGGAGTAAGCTTCAGGATGATTTCGTTGAACACGCCGAGGGTGCCCTCAGAGGCAGCCATCAGACCGGCAAGGTTGTAGCCGGTTACGCACTTAACAGTGCGGGAGCCGGTCTTTACCAGTTCGCCGTTCACGTCGAAGAAGTCCAGACCCATGACGTAGTCCTTGGTCACGCCGTACTTCAGACCGCGCAGACCACCGGCGTTTTCAGCCACGTTGCCACCGATGGTGGAAACAGCCTGAGAGCCCGGGTCCGGGGGGTAGAAGAGGCCGCGCTTGGCTACTTCTGCAGCGAACTTGGCGGTAACAACGCCGGGCTGCACAACTGCGTACAGGTCTTCTTCATTGATTTCGAGAATTTTGTTCATCCCGTTGGTCAGGATGACAATGCCGTCGCGCTTGTCCGGAATGGTGCCGCCGGAAAGGTTGGTGCCTGCACCGCGCACGGTGATGGGGTTGTTGTTCTCGTTGCACAGGGCAATTACCTTGCCCAGCTGCTCAGAGTTGGTCGGGCGAACAACCAGTGCAGGGACAACAGGTTCAAGAACGGCAGAGTCGTAAGAGTAAGACTGACGGTCTGCTTCAGCATTGAAGACGTTATCGTCGCCTACGATGGACTTAAATTCTTTTACAAGGGATTCACTGAGCATGAAGAACTGCCTCCAAAGGGCTTGTTAGGGTCTTCCGCCAGCCTGCCTCGGATTCCGGCAACGGGAAGCTGGGGGCGGTGTGAAAAAACGGAGCAACTTACTATCAGGTGAGCCGCTCCGTTTACCAAAAGTCTGAATAGCATTTCCCTTTCAAGCGCCGGGAGCGGGTATCGCGCATCCCGCTCCCGGCAAGTGACGGGGGATTAGAACAACGTCGGGAAGAACACGAAGCACATCAGGGAGGCGATTACGCCAACCACTGCAGCGTACAGCAGGAAGGGCCATACGGTGCGCTTCAGAATGGTGCCTTCCATACCGGACAGGCCAACAACTGCGCAGGCTGCCACGATGTTATGGATACAAATCATGTTACCGGCACCACCGCCGACAACCTGAGCTGCAACGATGATCTGGCGGGGCAGATCAAGCTGCTGAGCTACGCCCCACTGGAATTCAGCGAAGAGAAGGTCGGATACGGTGTTGGAACCGGTGATGAATGCGCCAAGGCCACCAACAACGGATGCGAACATGGGCCATGCGTTACCGACGATGCCGGCAACAGCCTTGGCCAGTTCCAGAGGCATGGAAGCCAGACCGTTGGGGTTGGTGCCGGAAAGACGGAAGATGGACACCAGTGCAACAGCGAAGAGCAGTGCGATGGTGGGGTTCTTCATCTTGGCGAAGGATACGCTCCATGCCTGCTTGGCCTTTTCAGCGCTCATGCCGTGCAGCGGAATGGTCAGCAGGGCTACGAGCATGAAGGGAATGGTGCCGGGCAGGTACAGGAACTGAATGTCGTTGCTGATTTCAGGATGGCCAAGGAAGCCTGCGGTGAAGGACAGCTTAACACCAGCAAGCAGAGCCTTGAGGCCCAGATCGGGAATACGGGTGATAACAAGGATGGCGCCGATCAGAACGTAGGGCAGCCAAGCCTTGAACTGGGACATGTGGGACTTGAATTCCTTGGCGTCGCCGCCGGAGATTTCACCGGTCCAGCTGGGATCCCAGTTCTTGGAATCGCCGAAGGTCCACTTTTCGGTGGGCATGCAGAAGCCCTTCTTGGCGCCGAAAACGATCACGCCGAGGCCTACCAGACCACCGATGAGGGACGGGAATTCAGGGCCTACGAGCCATGCGAAGGTGAAATAGGGAACAACGAAGGAAACAGCTGCGAATACGCAGAACTTCCATGCCTTGAAACCGTCAGACCAGCAGCGGTTGGGTCCGAAGTAACGGGTGATGAAGCCCAGCATGAAGATCGGCAGAATGAAGGCCATAACACCGTGGAAGATGGTGGCCCACTGGCCGATAACCAGGTTGAACTGTTCGGGAGAAGCGAAGTTCAGGCCGGGTACGCCGGAAGCAACAGCTTCCTTTACCAGGGGATGAACGTACTTCAGGCCCAGGATGATGGGGGTACCAACTGCACCGAAGGATACGGGGAAGGAGTTGAAAACGAGGCAGATGATAGCTGCTGCGAGGGGCGGGAAGCCCAGGGAGAGCAGCAGAGGAGCTGCCAGAGCTGCAGGGGTACCGAAGCCTGCTGCACCTTCGATGAACGCCGCAAACATGTAGCCGATGATGATGGCCTGAATGCGGTGGTCAGCGGAGATCTGCTGCATGCCGTACTGAATGGTTTCCATACCGCCGCTGTACTGCAGGGTGTAGAGGATCAGAATTGCGCCGAAAACGATGATGAGAACGCCAACGGCAGTGATGGCGCCGTGGAAGGACATGGCGGCAATGGTGCCGGCATCAATGCCCCAACCGTACATGGCTCCGAACACTGCGCATGCCCATGCTACGGGCATGGCTTTGGTGGCGGGCCAACGCAGGCCGACCATCAGGATCAGGGCTGCCAGAATGGGCAGCAAGGCAAGCAAAGCCAACATAAAACGCTCCTCTTTGAGGGTTTTCAGTGACGTCAAACCACCTAAAACGTCACCGCAGGGTTAAGGGGCCCGGGGGAGGCTTCCGCTCCTCCCCCGGACTCCGGGCTTATCACTTAGAGTCGGGCGTTATTTCGCGCCACGACCATCGTCGCAGGGGGCACCGGCCTCGGGCTTTGCGTGCTCGGGGGTCTCGGTGGTGGTGCAGAACTCGCCAGCATCCTTGCCTGCCTTAACGGTGGCAGCCGCAGGGGCAACATTGATGCCGGGCAGTTCGGAGATGGTCTTGAAGTGCAGGAAGCGCTCTTCGTATTCCTTCTCAATGAGGGTACGCAGACGCTTGGACTCTTCAGGAGCCATCTTTTCGAGCAGGGCGTAACGGTTTTCGCCGGACAGGAATTCCTGCAGCTTGCCGTTGGGTGCCTTGGACTCGAACTTGAAGGGATTTTCACCCTGTGCAGCCAGATCGGGGTTGAAGCGGTACAGAGGCCAGTAACCGGTTTCAACGGCCAGCTTGCCTTCTTCCATGGACTTGCCCATGCCCTTGCGGATGCCCTGGTTGATGCAGGGTGCGTAGCAGATGACGAGGGACGGTCCCTTGTAGGCTTCAGCTTCCTTGAAGGCCTTGATGACCTGGTTCATGTTGGCGCCCATGGAAACGGATGCCACGTACACGTAACCGTAGGTCATGGCCATCTGGCCCAGATCCTTCTTGCCGGTCTTCTTGCCGGAGGCAGCGAACTTGGCGATGGAACCGAGCGGGGTAGCCTTGGAAGACTGACCACCGGTGTTGGAGTACACTTCGGTGTCCATTACGAGGATGTTGATGTCTTCGCCGGAAGCGAGAACGTGGTCAACACCGCCGTAGCCGATGTCGTATGCCCAGCCGTCACCACCGAAGATCCATACGGACTTCTTGGTGAACAGGTCGGCCATGGAGTAGATCTCTTCGAGCAGGTCATTGTGTTCAATGCCGGCTTCGATGAGGGTGAGCACTTCTTCGCCGGTCTTCTTGGAAGCGTCGGCGTCGTCCTTAGCGGCGAGCCATGCTTCAAGAGCGGCCTTCATGTCGGCGTTTTCAGCAGTGTCGATGGCCTTCTTCACCAGGTCGGCAAGACGTGCACGACGCTGGTTGACCGCCATGCCCATGCCGTAACCGAATTCAGCGGCGTCTTCGAACAGGGAGTTGCCCCAGGTCGGACCGTGGCCGTCTTCGTTAACGGTGTAGGGAGTGGTGGGAGCGGATGCACCCCAGATGGAGGAACAACCGGTAGCGTTGGCAACGATCATGCGTTCGCCGAACAGCTGGGTGAGCAGCTTCACATAGGGAGTTTCGCCGCAGCCTGCGCAGGCGCCGGAGAATTCCATGAGAGGCTGATGGAACTGGGAACCCTTGAGGGAATCGCGTTCCATGATTTCGGTCTTGTAAGACACGTTTTCTTCGATGAATGCGAGGTTCGGAACCTGCTCGTCGAGCTGGGTTTCGATGGGCTGCATAACCAGCGCCTTTTCCTTCGCGGGGCAGACGTCTGCGCAGGAACCGCAACCAAGGCAGTCCTGAGTGTACACCTGCATGCGGTACTTCATGCCCTTCAGTTCCTTGCCCTTGGCTTCGACGAACTTCAGGGAAGCGGGTGCGCCCTCGAGTTCTTCGTCGGTAGCGAGGAAGGGACGGATGGTAGCGTGGGGGCAGACGTAGGAGCAGCGGTTACACTGAATGCAGTTTTCAGCAACCCACTGGGGTACGTTGATGGCTACGCCGCGCTTTTCAAAGGCAGCGGTGCCCACGGGGAACAGACCGTCGGGTTCGAAGGAAGAAGCGGGCAGCTTGTCACCCTGCTGAGCAAGAATGGGACGAACAACGTTCTTGATGAAGTCAGGAGCGTCGTCACCCTTGGCGCAGCAGCATGCAGCTTCGGCCCAGGTAGCGGGGTACTTGACTTCGACGAGTGCGTCGACAGCCTTGTCCACTGCCTGGATGTTCATGTTGACGATCTTCTCGCCCTTCTTGCCGTAAGCCTTGTGGATGGACTTCTTCAGCAGTTCGATAGCCTTTTCGAAGGGCATAACGTTGGCGAGCTTGAAGAACGCGGTCTGCATGACCATGTTGATGCGGCCGCCAAGGCCCACTTCGCCGGCAATCTTAACGGCGTCGATGTTGTAGAACTTCAGGCCCTTCTTGGCGATGGTGCGCTTCATGGAAGCAGGAAGTTCCTTTTCCATGTCTTCGAGGGACCAGTGGGAGTTCAGCACGAAGGTGCCGCCGTCCTTGATGCCTTCCAGAACTTCGTACTGGTGAACGTAAGCGGACTTGTGGCAGGCCACGTAGTCGGCGTTGTTAACCAGGTAGGTGGACTGGATGGGGGAGCTACCGAAACGCAGGTGGGATACGGTGAAGCCGCCGGACTTCTTGGAGTCGTAAGCGAAGTAACCCTGTGCGTACATGTCGGTGTTGTCACCGATGATCTTGATGGCTTCCTTGTTGGCGCCAACGGTGCCGTCTGCGCCAAGGCCGAAGAACTTGCACTGCACGGTGCCTGCGGGCACGGTGTCGAGCACGCCGCCGACTTCAAGGGAAGAACCGGAAACGTCGTCGGTGATGCCAACGGTGAAGTGGTTCTTGGGACCGGCAACCTTCATGTTGTTGTACACGGCCAGAACGTCGGCGGGGGTGAATTCCTTGGAACCCAGACCATAGCGGCCGCCGAGGATGGTGGGCATTTCGCCGCGTTCCATGAAGGCAGTGCAGATGTCGAGGTACAGGGGATCGCCCAGGGAACCGGGTTCCTTGGTGCGGTCAAGCACGGTGATGGTGGTGGCGGATGCGGGCAGAACCTTCAGCAGATGCTCTGCGGAGAAGGGACGGTACAGACGAACCTTGATGAGGCCGACCTTTTCGCCCTTGGCGAGCAGGTAGTTGACCACTTCTTCAATGGTTTCGTTTGCGGAACCCATACAGATGATGACTCGCTCAGCTTCTTCGTGACCGACGTATTCGAACAGACGGTACTTACGGCCGGTGATGTCGCCAACCTTCTTCATTGCAGCTTCAACGTGGGCGGGAACTGCAGCGTAGTAGGGGTTGCAGGCTTCACGTGCCTGGAAATAGATGTCGGGGTTCTGAGCGGTGCCGCGGATGTGGGGGTGTTCGGGGTTCATGGAGTTCTGACGGAACGCCTCAACCTTTTCCCAGTTCACGAGCTTGTTGATATCTTCGTAATCGATGACTTCGATCTTCTGCAGTTCGTGAGAAGTACGGAAGCCGTCGAAGAAGTGGCAGAAGGGAACGCTGGACTCAATGGCGGCCAGGTGGGCTACCAGAGCCATGTCCATTGCTTCCTGAACGGAGTTGGATGCCAGGAAGGCGAAACCGGTCTGGCGACAGGCCATGACGTCCTGATGGTCACCGAAAATGGACAGTGCATGGGAAGCCAGAGCACGGGCGGAAACGTGGAAAACGCCGGGCAGAAGTTCGCCGGCGATCTTGTACATGTTGGGAATCATGAGCAGCAGGCCCTGCGACGCAGTGAAGGTCGAGGTAAGGGCACCTGCGGCGAGAGAGCCGTGAACGGCGCCAGCGGCACCGGCTTCAGACTGCAGCTGGCGAACTGCTACGGTCTGACCCATGAGGTTTTTCTTTCCCTGCGCTGCCCATTCATCGGCGGATTCGCCCATGTTGGAGGAAGGGGTGATGGGGTAAATGGCGGCGGTGTCGCTCAGGGCGTATGCGATATACGCGGCGGCGGTGTTACCGTCCATGGTCTTCATCGTCTTGGCCATTAGAATAACTCCTTTTTCTGACCTTGAAGCATGGTGTCATGCTGTCCCGGTTGCCATTTCCAGGCAGTGATCTTCATATGATCATCAGCATCGGGTGCGAGTTTTTTCCCCGTCTCGCCCCCTGCGGTTGGTTGGCTGTGAAACCGGTAGTTGCCTTAACAAGAACTATGCCATAGTGCGCGATATTATAAAGTTGTATTATTCCCCCGCATTACCTCCTTTGCCGGTGTGCGGCCTGTGGTGGGGCGCACATGGTTGTCTGAAAAAAAAGACAGTCGCCTTGATGCAAAGGCGCACCCGCCACTGGCCCGGCATACAGGCTCAATGCCTCGCGGGTGTTCAGCTCCGGGATAATCCGGGAGTCTGAAAAAACAGACTGACCATTGCTGAATGGGATTCCATACAACAAAATGAGTGCACAAACAATAGGGAAAGCAGCCTCAACGCCTGTGCCGGGAGGCTTTTCTGAATACTACATCATAGCTTCGCAAAATTATAGGGTGATATTATTCTTTTTAAGCAGAGCGTAGAAGTGAGAACGGGAAAGGCCGGAAAGCCGGATAATCTCCTGCACGTTTCCCTCTGTCTGCGCAATAATGGCTTCAATATACTTGCGTTCCATCAAATTCTTGAAGTCCTTCATCTCGGGCAGTGGTCCATCCAATAGGGAATCGCCGCAGGTGCCCGTGTCCACTTTTTCAGACATGGTCACGGAGCCCTTGGCAGCCGCAGATGCCGGGGCCTGCGGAGTGCCTTGTGCAGGCTGGGCAGGCTCGGTGCGGAGCTGTGATTCCGTTCTGGTGGCACAAGGGGTTCCCCCACGGGCAAGGTTGGCCTTGGCAATCTTGATGCGCAGGTCCTGCGGCAGGTGCATGGCATAGAGCATGGACTCCATGCCGGAAGCCACAAACGCCCGCTCAAGCACGTTGAAAAGTTCGCGCACGTTGCCCGGCCACTCGTAGTTGGAGAGCATGGCAAAGAAGTCGGAAGAGAAGCCCTTGTTGGGCACGCCGTACTGCTCGCAGAGCCTGTTGATGTAGAACATGGCGAGG
This sequence comes from Halodesulfovibrio sp., assembly GCA_047972125.1. Taxonomy (GTDB): domain Bacteria; phylum Desulfobacterota; class Desulfovibrionia; order Desulfovibrionales; family Desulfovibrionaceae; genus Halodesulfovibrio. The sequence goes on along the minus strand of JBKEAK010000208.1, from coordinate 62,476 downwards.
GGTTTCACATCCTCGCAGCGCAGCCGCAACGGGGGCAGCTCAATGTGCATGGTCTTCAGGCGGAAGAGCAGGTCCTTGCGGAATTCTCCGCGTTCCACCATCTCGTCGAGGTTCTTGTTGGTGGCCGATATGAGGCGGAAATCGCTCTTGATCTCCTGCGTGCCACCCACGGGCCGGAACACGCGTTCCTGCAGGAACCGCAGGAAGGATTTCTGGATGGAGAGAGGCATCTCGCCCACTTCATCGAGGAAAAGGGTGCCCTTGTCGGCAACCTTGACCAGACCGTCCTGATCCTGCTGCGCGCCTGTAAAGGCCCCTTTCTTGTGACCGAACAGGGTGGATTCCACGAGGGTTTCGGTCAGCGCGGCGCAGTCCACCACCACAAACCGGTTGTTCCGGCGCAGGCTGTTGGCGTGCACGGTGCGCGCGGTGAGTTCCTTGCCGGTGCCTGTTTCGCCGGTAATGAGCACGTTGGCATCCGTCATGGCGGCCTGCGCAACAAGGTTGAAGCAGGTGCGCATGGCATCACTGGAGCCGATGACGTTTTCAAGGTTCAGCGCAACCGGGGCAGACCCCTTGCTCTGCTTTTCTTCGCGGTATTGCAGCGCGCGCTTGAGCGTGAGGGTGGTCTGCTTGATGGGCGTGGGCTTGACCAGAAAATCCCATACGCCGCCCTGAATGGCCAGTTCGGCACCGTCGGGGTCTCCCTCGCCGGTGAGTATTATCACTTCGGGGGCGTCCGGGGTGCTGCGAATCTGGGGCAGGGCGGTCAGGCCGTTGCCGTCCGGCAGGCGTATGTCGAGAAACACCACGTCGAACGAATCTTCCTGCAGGGCTCTCAGTCCGTCGGTTATGGTGTGCTCGGCCCGGTACCGGTAGTTCAGGCGGGCCAGCAGGCTCTGGATTGTTTCGCAGATGTGTCTGTCGTCATCTATGACAAGAATATTGGGCATGGCTCTCGGGCGGTTAGCGATAATCGGCGTGTGGCAAATACTCTTCAATATTCCAGTGGTACTGACTTTTCATCATCCTCGTAAAATACACTTTTGTCCAGAGGCACCGCGTATTGGCACCCGGCAGCAACAGCCCTTTTGCCTGCCTCTTACATGGAGCGCTGGACAAGAATGCGGTGGATGGCGTCTGCCAGCATGATCTTGTTGTAGGGCTTGCTGATGATGGTGCGAATGGACGGAATGGCACCCGCCCCCTGCGATGCGACATCTCGTCCGGAAACAAGGATGATGGGCAGTTCCGGCGCAATGATGGTGGCCTGTTCGGCAAGCTCCAGACCGTTCATGTCCGGCATGTCGAAATCGGTTATGAGCAGGTCCCAGCCCTGCGGTGCTTCGCGCAGCAGGCTCAGGGCATCTCTGGGATGCTCGGCGGCGTGCACGGAATAGCCAAGGCTTTCCAGCACGCGCGGAATGGTCTGCAGCTGATCTTCATCATCTTCCACAAACAGGATGTGCCCTGCTCCGGCAACGGGTTCACCAAGCGGGCCGTCGTCCGGTGCGGCTATCTGCTCCATGCAGGGCAGATATATCTCGAAGGCCGTGCGCTGGTTCGGCTTGCTGTTGACCAGAATGCCGCCTCGGTGCGCCTTGACGATGCCGTGCACCACGGCAAGGCCGAGTCCGGTTCCTTCCGTCTTGCCCTTGGTGGTGAAGAAGGGATCGAAAATCTTGTCCAGAATCTCGGGCGGAATGCCGGGCCCGTTGTCCGCCACAGTGATCATGAAATAGTTGCCCGTGGCGACGGTGAGCAGCTTGGCGATTTCGTCCTCCAGCCGCACAAGGTCCAGACTGAGTTCGAGGAAACCGCCCTGATCCCGCAGCGACTGGAACGCATTGGTGCACAGGTTCATCACAACCTGATGAATCTGGGTGGGGTCGGCATGCGCCACGGCGGGGAATTCCGGCAGGCGTTCGCGTATCTCGATGTTACGGGGCATGGACGCCTTGATGAGGCCGGAAGCCTCTGTGAGCACCTCGTTCAGGTTGGTACTCATGAAGCCTTCCAGCGAGGGGCGGCTGAAGGTGAGAATCTGCTTAACCAGCTGGCTGCCGCGCTGGGCGGCCCTGAGCGCACGGGTCATGTCGCTCCACGTCAGGGAATCTTCGTCCACGTCGGAGAGGGCAAGCTCCACGGAGTTGATGATGGACGTGAGAATGTTGTTGAAGTCGTGCGAAATGCCCCCGGCCAGCGTGCCGATGGCTTCCATCTTCTGGGACTGCAGGAGCTGGCGCTCAAGGTTGATGCGCTGGGTGATGTCTTCTGCTGCCGTGAGCAGCCCCACCACCTCGCCGTCGTCACCATGCAGGGGCACGCGGTTGGTTTCCAGCCACACCTCACCGCCCAGCGTATCGGTGATGGAAAGGCGTGTCTGATACTGGGCGCTGTTGTCCGCCACCACCTTGGCTTCGGCATCGAACAGGGCTCCCGCCTCGGCAGGATTGGGGAAGATGTCCATGTTTGTTTTGCCGAGCAGGGCGCCGGTGGCGGTGACACCGAAGAAGTTCATGAACGACTTGTTTGCGCCGAGATATCGCAGGGTTTTATCTTTCCACGACACCAGCTGGGGAATGTTGTCCAGCACGAGCTGGAGCATGCGTTCGGATTCGCGGCGGGCCTTTTCCGCCCGTTTGCGCTTGGTCACGTTCTCGGCAAAGCCTTCGAGCAGGTCCACGTTGCCGAGCCGGTCGCGAATGATTCTGATGGAAATGTTGGCGATGAGGGATGAGCCGTCGCGGGTGGTGATGGCCTTTTCGAAGGTGCGGATTTCTTCGCCCGTGCCGCTGTCGCCCGTCAGCTTCAGCTCGCTGATGAAGTAGCGGGGAATCTCGGGCATGTTCTCCAGCAGGTCCTGCTGCGAATCGTATCCGGCCATCTTGGCGAGGGCGGGGTTGATGTCCACAAGGTCGCCGTCTGGCTTGATACGGAAGATGCCGAGCGGGGAGTTTTCAAATATGGAGCGGTATTTCTCTTCCGCCGCACGCAGGCTGTCTTCCGCCTTCTTGCGGTCCGTGAAGTCGAATATGATGCCCACGAGCCCGGCAATTTCCTTTCGGGCGTTTATGTTGGTGGCCTTGTGCAGGATGATGTTGTGGGGCATGCCGCCGAGCGGGCCGCTTGCCGGGGTTATGGTCTGCTCATAAATTTCCACGCCGGGTTCACGCAGCAGCACGCTGTCCACCGAGTCGTGCAGCTGCGAAAGGCCAAGGCCCTGCAACTGCCATTCGTTGCGGTTGAGAATCTCCGCGCGGGAAACGTTGAAGAAACGCTCGAAGGCCACGTTGCATTCCTGATACCGCCCGTACTTGTCCTTGGAGTAGATGGGAATGGGAATGGTATCCATGAGCAGCCGCAGGAACGAGAGCTGGTCCTTGATGCGCAGTTCTACCGAGCGCTTTTCAAGCACGTTCATGACCAGCAGCACCAGCGTTACGGTCAGGATGACAAGGCTGACGATGATGGTCCAGAAGACCTGCTTGTTCAGTTCGTAGAACCGGCTGGGGGCGTTGATGACGATGGAGCCCTTGGGCAGCTTGCGCTCGCTCACGTGCATGCGTTTGAGTTCGTTGTAGTCGAACTCCCACGGCTCATCACTTTGTGTGACCACCGGAATGTCCCGCGGGCTCACGCCGCTGAGCACCTTGAGGGCCAGCTGGGCCGAGGCCGCACCGTGGGCCTCGCCTGAGAGCAGCTTGCCGCCCACTATGCCGTAGCCGAGCAGGAATGACCAGTTCGAGTAGAGCGGGGCATTGGTGTTTGCGCGCACCTTCTGCAACAGTTCGCGGGCAGAAAAGAACTGGCCGTCTATGTCGCGGTACATGGGGATGAAGTAGAAAAAGGTATCCTGCCCTGCTTGCCTGACGCGGCTGAGCATCTGGTCCAGCGTATATTCATCCCAGTATTCGACCGTGAGCTGGTCCTTGAAGGAAGGAAGCGCCTGCTGAATCTGCGTGCGGATGGCCTTGCCCGTGACGGATTTGTCGCCGATGACCACCATGTGGTGCATGCCGGGATGCAGGCTCATGGCCGTATCAAGGTTGGCGAGCACGTCGAACGACTCCACAACCCCGGTCATGTTGCGCCCTTCAATGCTTGCGGGATTGAAGTCGTTTACCCCGCAGAAGATGAGCGGCACGCCGGGAAACAGTTCCTCGCCGTACTGGAGGATGAAGTCGTAGGCAATGTTGTCGGAAACGATGATGGCGTCGAAGTGCTTGTCGCGGAACTTGTCGCGGTAAAGGCTTATCAGGGTCTGCACCGTGTCTTCGTAATGGAACTTTTTGGAGTCCATGTACTCGACCTGCAGCACAATGGCGTAGTCGCTCTGTTCCAGCGTATCCTTGACGCCGGTGAAGATGTTGTCGGACCACGAATATCCGTTGTGATACGAGTTCAGGAACAGAATGTTCTTTCGTATCTTCTGGGCGGCGGCAGCCTGCACGGGCAGCATGCTCACTGCGAGCAGCGTGAGCATGAGTGCGGCAAACAGGGTGGAAAGGGCGCGGGAACGGAATTGGGTCACAGGGGCCTCAGTGCAGCGGGGTTAACGTGGTGCCGGGCCGGGCATGGAGCAGGTGTAGCCTGCATGCAACGGCGTTATGTGGCGGCAGACTATTCCGCAGGGGTATCTGCGAGCAGGGCATCTGCCTCTGCGCAGGCTTCATCCCATCCGCAGCCATGCAGGGAACCACAGAGGTCTTCACCGGCATAGCGGGCGGCGGCGCATATCTGCGTGCGGATCTCATGGGCGTGCGTCTCTATCCATTCCAGCCCGTGGCGCTTGTAGCGCTCCGCAATGCCGTAGAGTATGGCGTTGTACAGATGCAGTTTTGTCGCGGGTATTTTGTCTGCGCCAATAAGCGTTATGACCTCCCACGGAAGGTCAAGCTTTTCAAGTGTGTTCATTGTCTCAATACTATCCGGTAATATGCTTGGGTTCAGCAGGGGATGGTTCCGTGCACCGTGGAAAGCCGTCCCCTTAAACGCTCATTATTGTAGCAGCACAGCCAAGTCGTCAAGCTGCCAGCCTTTCCGATGCGATCAGAGGGCGCGGCAGGGCATGAGCTGCAGCTTCAAAAGTGTATGTATATTGCCATGGAAGGGGATTCCTGTAACTATGCGGGTATGACAAAAACTACCGTGACAGAAAAGAACAGAGAAGAATTTCGTTACATGCTTTCCGTGCTGGGCAACGAGGCCGAGGTATGGAAAAGCCTGCAGGGGCAGTTTGCCGTGCTGCACCAGCGCACGCAGGCTGTTTTTGGCATCGGGGCGCTGGCCATTTCCGTTACGGGGTTTTCCGGGCACCGCATTGTGGCCGCAGGACCGTGGAGCGGATACCCGCTCATCATCGGGCTGGCGTTTGTGCTGCTGAGTCTGGCCGTTGCCCTGTATGGGGTTGTGCGGCTGCACTGGATATCGGAACTGCGCGGCGAAACCACGGCTGAAGGGCTGGCGCTGGTTATTGCCATGCGCAACCGTAAGACGCGGTTCTTTCTTCTTTCGCTGAAGATAGTGCTTTTCGGTCTTGTCTGGTATGTCTTTGCCGTGGGCGTGTACCTGATGAAGGCATCACACGGGCAGATTCCGATTATCTAAGGGAGGAACATGCGGGATTCCGGCAAGCCTATTCCCCGGAAGGGAGTGAAGACCGACCGACCGGATGCTGCGGTTTCTGCCGTAATGGACGGTCCTGCCGATTCCGGTGGTTCCGGACGTTCAGGTTCTTCAGGCAGCGGGCAGGATTCGATGGTGCACGCGGCCAAGGTGTGCGCAGCGCGCTTCCGATTTGCGGACAACCGCCATCCTGTGAACGCGGCCCTCTTTGACATGGCCCTGCGCTGGTGCCTCAAGGATGTGGCTTCCTGCGCCCTTTCTCCTGATGTTGATCCTGCCGGGGCAAGTGATGCGGAACATGCCCCTCTGGACCCGCTGGACGTGCTGCAGGGAGACATGAAACTGCCCGCGCTGCCGCAGATTGTTCTGGAACTGCAGCAGACCATCAATAATCCGGAAAGTTCCGCCTGTGACGTGGCCGCCGTGGTAAGCCGCGATGCAGGCCTTTCTGCCTTTCTGCTCCGCCTTGTGAACAGCGCCTTCTACAGCTTTCCCTCACAGATAGACACCATTTCCCGTGCCGTGACTGTGGTGGGCATGAAGCAGCTCAGCAACATGGCGCTTGGTGTTGCCGCCATGGATGCCTTCAAGGAAGCCGGGAAAGGGCGCTTCGACATGAAATCCTTCTGGAAGCATTCCATTGCCGTGGGGAGCATAGCCCAGCGCCTTGCGGAAAGGGCCAAGCTGCCGGAGCCGGAACGCTACTTCGTGTGCGGGCTGCTGCACGATATCGGTCGTGCCGCGCTATGTACGTCCCGACCGGGCAAATCTTCCCTCATCATGCAGGTGTCGCTGGAAAAGCGCATTCCCCTGTATGCGGCAGAGGCCGAGGTGGTCGGTTTTGACCATGCCCGTCTGGGCGGCATGCTGCTGCGCAAGTGGAATTTCCCTTTCTCCGTGACCATGGGCGTGCTGCACCACCATCTGCCAGAAAAGTCCGAGAAGTTTCTGGAACCGCATGTGGTGCATGTGGCGGACATCATGGCCAAGGCCATAGGGCTGAGTTCCACCGAAGAAGCGTTCGTTCCTCCGCTCAGTGAAGAGGCATGGGGCCGCACTGGCCTTGCCGTTGCCGACCTGCTGAAGGTGGAGGAAGGCCTTGATCTGCTGCTCGGCGACATGTTCAGCGTGCTTCTTCATTCGTGAGGGGCTGGCTGTCACTCTTCAGTTCCTTATCTTTCCCACTTCCCCTTTCTTCCATATTCTTTCTCTATTCCGCTTCCGGTTGTTCTGGTCGCGTGGTGTCAATATTCCGCACTCTGCGCAAATACCGTCATGAACCGGGGGTATATCCGGCTGTAAGCCGCATGAATCGGCCCTTGAGCTAGTCTATGAACCGGTCCTGAACTGATCACGAACCGGCCATGAAGCGGCGTCCGATTTTTCCGCCTTGCCGTGTCGAGAGTGTGCCTGACCCCGGTGAGGGCTTAGGGTCTTTGTGTTTCCCGTGAAACAATGCAGTATCTTTAACGGGTTGGCATGCATGTAACCCCGAAGGGGCTTTTTTGCGTCATTCTGGCAAGGGGTTTGCAAAGTCAGGGGCATACTGACAACAACATGGCGCTGCGGCGTCTGTGATAAGGAGGATGCCATGCTGTTTTTACTCGGCGGTAATGACAAGAAGGGCCGCAAGGCGGATAGCCCCCGTACGGAAAATATGGAAGTGGTGAAGGAACTGTTCATGACGGGACGTTTTCCCGTGGTCACCACCGAAGTTCTTGAAGGCAGAACGCTGGGCAAGGTGCTCGGTCTTGTTGTCTGTCGCGGGTATGATTCTGACGAAGCCTTCTTCGGCATGGCCGCCCGCGCCGTAAACAAGGGCGCGCAGGCCATTATCGGCTACAAGGAAAACGTGGCGTTCCACCCCGACGGAAGCAAATATTTCTGCTGTTACGGCACTGCCGTGCAGTTCGAGAAGCCCAAGAAGGCCATCACGGTCTAGCTGGTCAGATGCACACAGGCCGGTCCGTTTGAACGGAAGTGCCTGCATGCGTGAACTCCCGCGTGGTTTTGTTTCCCTCGGTGCTCTGTTCTCTGTTGCGGCCGTATGTGCCGCGCCGGGGCCTCGCTGAATACAGAATGCCGCAGGGCCAGACTCCACGCTCCGGGAAGACCTGTGATCCTGAATGCCTTTCTCATTGGTAGGCTGAACCAGTCCGTCTCGCGTGTCAGGAAGATGACGCATGAACGGGTACATATTTCGGGTTTTCGGGCGGCAATTTCGGGAGCGGGTAATCCCGCAACGCAATACGCCGCATATGGTCGCAACCGCCTCCGCAAGGGGGCGGTTTTTTGTTTGCAGTGGCGAGTGACGTGGAGTGTGCAGGCATTGCCTGTGCGGGAAGCAAGAGGCGGGGGGTAGTGTCCGGGCTAGACTTTGAGCTAGTCTTTGAGAAAGTCTTTGGGCACTAGAGGGGCGGGCTTTGAGCAGGTTGTGACATGAAATGGACAAGACAGCAGCGTAAGAGATGTAAAAAAGGCCGCCCCAAGGGGCGGCCTTTCATATTGCTGTGCTGTTCAGTCTAGGCCCAGCGGGGGGTAGCGAACTGCTCGCCAGTTCTGGCGATGATGAGGGCTTCGCGTCCGGGCAGGCTGTTGATGAACTGCAGGCCCTTGCGGGTCTGCATGATGCTCACTGCAGTCGCCAGCGCGTCGGCTTCCATGACGGTGGGAGCGGTAACGGACACGGATGCCACGTTATTGGGGCTCTTGCCGGACACGGGGCTGACGAGGTGGGAGTACATGTGCTTCTTGTCGTAGAAGACTTCGTATCCGCCGGAGGTGGCAATGGCACCGGTGTTCATGGAGATCACGGTGGGGTAGTTGCCGTTCTTGGCGGGGTCTTCAATGGCGATGGTCCAAGGGGTTGCCTTGTCCTTCTCGCCCATGGTGCGGATATCGCCACCGGCATTGATCATGTGGTTCACGGCACCGTGTGCCGCGAGAACGGCGGATGCCTTGTCCACGATGTAGCCCTTGGCGATGCCATCCAGCGTGATGCCCATGCCTTCGCGGTCCAGACGGATGCTGCGGCCGGAAAGCTTGAGGTTCTGCTGGCCGACCAGAGACAGAGCGTGTTCGAACTCTTCCTTGGACAGGTCGAGCGCACCGTTCAGGTTCTGCTTGGCGCGGAACAGGTCCACAACAGGCTGCACGGTTACGTCGAAGGTGTTGTCCGTAAGGCTGCCGAAACGCTTGGAACGGTCCATCACTTCGGCAAGTTCGGCGGGAATGCCGGAAACCTTGCCGTCCTTGTTCAGCACGGACACGGGGGTGGAAGCGTCAAAGCGGGAGAACACGGCTTCAAGGCGTTTGATTTCCTCAAAGGCACGGCCCACGGCTTCCTCACCCAGCTGCTTGGAAGGATGCAGTGCGGTGATGGTGACAATGGTACCCATCATCAGACGGGTCTGGTGCACCGAGTATTCCTTGCCGATGCGGGCAGCTTCGGAAACCACGGGGAGCACACCGTTAACGGCGGCGCCGAGGCCGAGCAGGCCGCATGCCTTGAGGAACTGGCGACGATTGGTATTCATGCTCTTCGCTCCTTTAGGCGGTGGCTTGGGGTTGCTGTTCAGGCGCAGCAGCAGCGGCCGCTGCTGCTGCATCAGCCTTGTGCGCCACGCTCTTGTGGCACATGAGACGCAGAATGCTGCGGGGACATGCTTCCACGCAGGCTTCTTCGCACTCGGGGCCGTAAGCGAGACAGGCAGCGTGATCGATCCTGATGTTGCCTTCCGCATTGGAAATGGCGTTGGCAGGACACTTCTTCACGCACTTGCCGCAGTTGATGCAGCCGGCTTCGCACACGTTCATGACGTCCTTCATCTTGTCCATGGTGGAACAGAAGACCTGAACGCGGGCGCGACGGGGAATCATTTCCAGAATCTTGTTGGGGCACACGCCTACACAGGCGCCGCATGCGACGCACTTTTCGGGATCAATGCGCACCAGGCCGCCTTCAAGGTACATGGCGTTAAAGCTGCAAACCTTAACGCAGTCCCCGAAGCCGAGGCAGGAGTACTTGCATGCATCGGGGCCGTCCTGCAGCTGTGCGGAAGCCGCACAGGAATCAAGACCCTGATACTCGTATTTTTTCTTAACCTTGCCCTCGTCCTTCACGCAACGGCGGAAGGATATCTGGGGTTCGGCACTACCGGCAGCCTTTCCGGCAAGCTCGGCAACCTTGGCAGCAACCTCCGGACCACCGGCGCAGCACAGGCCTGCAGAAACCGAGGGGTCCTGAATAACGGCAGCGGCATAGGCGTCACATCCTGCAAAACCGCAACCGCCGCAGTTGGCGCCCGGCAGCACTTCGGACACGGCTTCCACTCTGGGGTCTTCTTCCACGTAGAACACGCGGGAAGCCACGGAAAGCACGACCGAGGCGATGAAGCCCAGTGCGAGCAGAGAAAGTACAGATGTCAGCATAATGCTTATCCTTGTGGTTATGCCCCCGTGCAGGGGGTCAATTACCTCTTTGCCCTAGACGTCGTATGCCTAGATCATGCCCGAGAACGCCATGAACGACATGGACATGATGCCTGCCAGTACCAGTGCGGCAGGAACGCCGCGCATGGCGAGGGGCAGACGGGAGATCTCCAGTCGTTCACGGATGGCTGCGAGCAGAATCAGCGCCAGCATGAAGCCGAGGCCGGTGGCAAACGCATAGTAGGTGGACGTGCCAAGGTCGAAACCTTCACGCTGTACCACGATGGCCACGCCGAGCACGGCGCAGTTGGTCGTGATGAGCGGCAGGAAGATGCCGAGCGAGCTGTACAGCGGGGGCACAGCCTTCTTCAGGAACATTTCCACCAGCTGAACCAGTGCTGCGATGACCAGAATGAACATGATCGTCTGCAGGTAGTCCAGACCCAGGGGTACAAGCACGTTGAACTGAATGAGCCAGGTAATGGGGGTGGCGATGATCATTACGAAGATAACCGCCGCGCCCATGCCGATGGACACGCCCTTTTCCTTGGAACAACCAAGGTAGGGGCACTGACCAAGATACTGGGCAAGAACAACGTTGTTAACGAAGACCGCAGAAATGAGGAGCAGGAAGTATTCCATCATAGCTTAGTACCTCCTAATCCCTGCCCATTGCACAACCGCGACAGGATTCGCAGCCGGGCATGGGGTTTTCAGCGGGCTTTTCACCGCGGCGCATGGCTTTGCGGATGCTCATGAGGTTCATGCCGCCGAGGATAAGACCGAGCGATACGAACGCGCCGGGGGCTTCTACCATGAAGTGAACAGGATGGAAGCCGGGGCCGAACAGGTGATGACCGAACAGGGTGCCGTATCCGAGTATTTCGCGGAGAGCGCCGAGGAAGGTCAGCGACATGGTGAAGCCAATGCCCATGCCAAGGCCGTCCGCAACGGACAGGTGCACGGGGTTTTTGCCTGCAAAGGCTTCCGCGCGGCCAAGGATGATGCAGTTAACAACGATAAGGGGCACGAAGATGCCCAATTGCTGGTAAAGGGGGTAGGTGTACGCCTGCATGAGCAGTTCCACCGCAACAACGAGCGAAGCTGCGATGGCAATGTAACAGGCGATACGCACCTTTTTGGGGATAATGTTACGAATCAGCGAGATAACGCCGTTGGACAGGGCAAGAACGAAGATAACGGCAAGACCCATCCCGAGGCCGTTGTTGGCGGATTTCGTAACGGCGAGCGTGGGGCACAGTCCGAGCATAAGCCGGAACGGCGGAATTTCCGCCCACAGGCCCTTGGAAAACTCTTTCCACATGCTGGCCATTGTATTCTCCTTTATCGGTTCACGACCGGCTATTTCCAGGTGCCCGTGGCTTCGGACTTGATGGCCTGATACACCTTTGCAGCGTTCTGAACTGCAGTCACAACGCCGGTGGAAGAAATGGTCGCACCGGAAAGTGCGTCAATCTGTCCACCCTTGGACTTGAGGTCCACGTTCATGGGCAGCTTCTTGAATTGCTTGGTGAATCGGGTCTCCGCTACTGCGGTGCCAAGGCCGGGAGTTTCCTTCATGGTCGTAACGCCGATACCGGCAAGGGTGTCGTTCTCCACGTTAAAACCAACGATAACGCCAATGTCACCGCCGAAGCCTGCGCCGAATTCTTCAAGGGCGATGGCAACGAGCTTGCCGCCCTTGATGGCGGGAAATACGTTGATTTCCTTGCCGGTGGCGGGGTTCGTGAACTTCTTGCGGTCCGCAATGGGGTCGTTGTCGGTGTCGGTCAGAACCTGCTTGATGGCCGGACCCTGCACAAAGGTGAGAACCTGGTTCTCAATGGCGGGGGCGGTCAGCTGCTTGAGGTAGGACAGACAGAAGCCGGAGAGACCGCAGATTGCGGAAAGCACAACGATCATCTTGATTATTTCACGCATGGCTTACCTCGCTCCGAACGGTTTGGGCTTGATGAGGTCCACCAGCGGGCTGACCATGTTGGCGAGAAGAACCGCAAACATGACACCGTCGGGATACTTGCCGTAGGTCCGGATGAGAACCACCAGCACGCCGCCGACAATGCCGTATACCAGACGGGATACGTTGCCGTTGGGCGAGGAGGAGGAATCCGTCATCAGGAAGAAGGCTGCCAGCATGGTGGAGCCGGTCAGCAGGTGGAACACGGGGTTCGCATACAGGGTGGGGTCCATGGCGTAGTAAAGGCCGCCCAGACCCAGCACACCGATGATGAAGCCCGCAGGAATCTGCCAGCGGATGGTGCCGCGGATGATGAGATAGATGCCGCCGAGGATCAGGGCACCCACCTGCATTGCACCCAGCGCGCCGAGCTGATCGCCGGAGAGCAGGGCGGGAATGCTGAAGTTGCTCACCTGTGCAGCACCGAAGTACTTCAGCTGGGTGAGCGGGTTCACCATTTCGGTGTTCAGCATGGTCGCGTTCGGGTCAACGAACAGCGGCCAGGAAACGCGGCAGAAGGCCCAGCCCACTGCGGGACCGACAACCGGAGAACCGCCCAGTTCGCCGAAGAGCATCTTGCCCATCAGCATGGTAACGGCGGTGCCGGTAATAACCAGCCACCAGGGTGCACCGGCGGGCAGCGTGAAGGCGAAAAGCAGGCCGGTTACAACGGCGTGCAGGTCGTCTACCATCACTTCGCGGTGCATGGCCTTGGTTGCGAGAACTTCAACTACAACTGCCGTGGAAACGGCAAGCGCCATTACGCGGGCTGCTTCCATGCCATACCAGTACAGGGCACCGACAATGGCGGGAGCAAGGGCGATGAGGATATTGCGCATCATGCCCTGAATGCTCGTGCCGCAATGGAAATGGGGAGCGGCACCGACAGCCAGAATGGGCGCGGTTGGCAATGCTTCGTTGGACATTATGCAGCCCCCTCTGGGCCCTGCAGGGAGCAGGCGCTGACCTGAGCTTCCTTGAGGGCTATCTGATGTTTGCCGAGCCTGATCAGCTGCAGCATGGGACGGCGGGCCGGGCAGTAGTATGCGCACAGACCGCATTCCATGCAGACGTCAATGCCCTGATCGGTGCACTGTTCGAACTGACGGAATTCCACATAGCGGGTAATGAGGTTGGGCATTATCCGCGAGGGACAGTGCAGCACGCATTCGCCGCAGCTTATGCACTGCTTGTTGGTTACGGGAGCGAAGGAGCCCTTCTTGATGAGGAAGAGACCCTGCGTATCCTTGCCCACGCCGCGCATGAGGTCGGCTACGGCTATGCCGCGCATGGGGCCGCCGACGATGATCATGTCGCCGTCGGCTATGGTGTGGCCGGCGTGCTGCAGCAGCTCGCTTACGGGGGTGCCGATGGTGACCATGTAGTTCACACCCTGTACGCTCACCACGGTTTTGGTGAGGGGCATGCCGGTCTGGGCAACCTGTCCGAGGTTGAACAGGGTATGCAGGGGCAACACCCGCACACCGGTGCTCTTTTCGCTGCCGGTGGCCTTGGCGATGAGCAGCTCATCGAGGCTGTTGGGATATACGGGCTTCACGGCAACATTTGTGAGGCCCGAAAGGTTGGCTGCTGAACCGTCTGCACAGGCCAGCATCATTCTGCTGGCGGGAGAGAGCTTTCTCAGCACGGCAAGACCGGCTTCGATGGTTCCCTTGTGCTGCCCCAGCAAGGTTTCGGCAAAGGTTATGCCGGGCTCGGGGTTCAGGCCGTTGATGATCAGGGTGTCGCACTTCTTGACCAGAGGGCGTACATCCACGCCCAGTTCCTTCAGTGCGGTGGCAAGCGCATCGCCGGTAAGGGCGGATACGTCTACGGCTGCTACGGATGCGGGTTCGGCGGGTTCCTGCGCGGCAATGACTATGCTGTCTGCGGTGATGTCGGTCACCACCCCGGCGATGCCGGCGTGCATGTTACCTGTCTTGGCGTTCTTGTGGTCGGCCACGAGCGTACCCGGAACCACTTCTGCCTTCTTCTTCACGGTCTTGAGTTCATGACCGGCAAGAGGAATGCGCAGTTCAGCGGGAACAGGACCTTCCTGAAAGCTACCCATGTCTCCGTAGGTCAGAGAGAAAACAGCGTTACTCATATTGCTCTCCTAACGGAAATGACACTGGTTACACTCGCCCTTCTTGTAAGGGCCGGCATCCTGCTTTTCGTGGCAACCCATGCAGCTGGCGTGAAGGGCGGTCATCCGGCTGGGGATGACTTCGGTCACGGCCTTGTCGGTATGACAGGAAGTACACTTGGTGAACTTCTTGTCCATCTGGCCGGCCTTGAGTGCTTCCTTCTGGTTCACTTCGCCGTGGCAGTTGCTGCAACCCTTGAGTTGCGCCTCGAACATTTCCGCGTGGCAGGACTGACACTTCACGTGCACGGCATCACGCAGGGCGGGCATCTTTCCATCTGCTTCGGCCTGATGGCAGTCTGCGCAGTTGGTGGGTTCCGGCTCGATGTTCGTGTCGGCGTGGTGGCAATCCGTGCAGGAGGCGATATCCTCATGCATTTTGTGGCCCCAGTCGTGGTCCTTGGCGAACTCGACATGGTGGCAGGTCGCGCACTGGAGGTCCTTGGTAAAGGATGTCTGATGTTCCTTCACCCAGGCATCGGTGACGTTGGCCCCATGGCACTGACCGCAGGAGAGAGGTTCCGTGTCTCCGGCTACGGTCTCATGGTGACAGGTTTCACAGGCTGCGCCGTAATCCCTGGTGTGGGCCACATGATTGAAAATCACCTTGCCGCCAGCATTATCCATGAGAATGCGGACGGGGGTGGTTTCCGACTTGGTCGGAGTCATGTAGCCGAAAAGGGCGACGGCTGCCAGAATACCGGTCAGCACGGCGATGGGAAAGTATCTCTTTGGCAAGGTACACCTTCCTCGAAACTTGGTGTTAAACCTAACTGTACGAAATGCGAAAGATATCTGTTGGCGTCGATTGCTTTAGACCATTTTGCGAATTTTGAAAAGATCGGGTGCTTTTTTGTGTGCTCACTCATAAAAATGCTACGAGTACTCTGTTTTCAGATGGTTAAGTGGTTATGTGAGTACTCAAACGCCATTAATGAGGGGCAAAAAAACATTATTTAGTGGAAATTAACCCACGATAATTCCTGACTTTTATGGGAGAGAATGAGATTTGATACGACCGCATACTAGCTGAATAAAAAATTGTGAGAATGGCTCCGTATGCGAGCGAAGTGACCGGGGGCAGGCATGATGGAAGAGGCGGGGTGCATCCGGTGTCCGCCTGATATCCTCCTGATGCATGTCTGCCGTTTGCCTGTAACTGGCCTGATGTGCGGTGAAGTCGCGTAGTTTCCATGTACCGGCGCAAGAGAAAAGCCCCCGCAGGCATACTGCAGGGGCTTTTGTGTTGTTTTCGGGGGGCTACTTGCGGCGGTTATTTATGCCACTAGCTGTGCCATTAGCTCTGCTTGTTCATCTCGCTGATCAGTACGGCCAGATTCTTTGCCAGTTCGGCAAGGCTGTTCACTGCCTCGGCAGCCTGCTGCATGCCGTCGGAAGTTTCTCCCGCAATGCGGCTGATGTCGTCAATCGCACGGTTGATCTCTTCACTGGTGGCAGACTGCTGCTCGGCGGCCGTGGCAATGGCGCGGACCTGATCGGAGTTTTCTTCCGAAAGGGTCACGATCTTCTGCAGGGCCTTTCCGGAGTCATGCGCCAGAGAGGTGGCCGTCTCAACGCTGGAAGCTGCCTCGTCCATGCTGCGAATGTTATTGCGGGCGCTCTGCTGAATGGCGTTGATAGCCTGTCCCACTTCCTTGGTGGCCTGCATGGTCTTTTCGGCCAGCTTGCGCACCGCGTCGGCAACCACGGCAAAGCCTCTGCCTGCTTCGCCCGCGCGGGCCGCTTCAATGGCGGCGTTCAGGGCCAGCAGGTTGGTTTGGTCGGCAATGTCACTGATAACATCCATAATGCGGCTGATGTCGTCCGCCTGCTTGCCAAGCTGGGTCATTTCTCCCTTCAGGCTCTGGGCCTGCTGGTGCACTTTGCTGATGGCGGCAACGGAATCTTCCACGATTTTTGCGCCGGAAAGTGCCTGTTCCTTGGCGGCTTCCGCGCTTGCGGCAGAATTGCCGGAGCTGCGGGCCACTTCCAGAACCGTGGCGTTCATTTCTTCCATGGCGGTGGCTGTTTCGCCCGTGCGGGCCGACTGCTGCGCCATGCCGTCGGAAACATCGTCCACCTGTGCGGCAAGTGCCTCGGTTGCCAGAGATACCTTCTGGGCAATCTCGCTGGCTTCCTGCGCCACGTGGGTTATGGTAGTGAGCAGTGAAGAAACCTTCTGCTGCTGCTGGTTGGCTTCCTCAAGGGCAGACTGAGCCTGCTGGGTTGCCTGTGCCGCCTGACGGTTCTTTTCTTCGGCTTCCAGCATCTTGGCGCGCAGGGTATCCACCATGGTTTCAATGGCACCCTTTACCTTGCCGAGTTCTGCCGAGAATCTACCCTCGGGCTTTGCGTTGAGGTTTCCGGCCGCAACAGCAGATGCAAAGTTCTGGATGCTGAGCAGGGGGTTGATGACGTTCCGGTTCATGAGCAGCCAGACCACGCCGAAGATGATGGCAAGAATGGCAGCCGTGAACAGAGAGATGGTGATTTTGGCCCTGAATATCTGATCGTTGGCTTCCTTCAGGGGAGTAATGATTTCAAAGGCGCCGTGAATTTCGCCTTCTCTCCAGCCTTCCTTCACGCCGCCTACCACATCTTTTTCACCCGCCGGGTCGCCGTGGCAATACAGGCATTCCTTGGAAAGGCGCACAGCGCGGAAGTAACGAACTGCGTCATCCGACACGAGTACCTTTTCAGAAAGGTTCTGTCCCTTCAGTTCTTTCAGCACGGCCAGTTCAAGAGCTGTGGGGGTATTCTTCGGGTTACGTGGAGAAACCTTGGGAACACGCAGTTCGTAGCCTGCTTCCTTGGCTTTGAGTGCTGCAGTTTTCATGGCGGTCACAATGGGAACAGCTTCAAGAATCTTGTCGGGCGGCAGCTGATCAAAAGGTACAATGACCCCCATATTCAGCTTGCTCGACATCTCCTCCCGTGCAGCTTCTGCCATAAGCACGAGCGAGCGGCTTTTCTTTACCTGTGCCTCAATGGCGTTGGTTTTGATGTCGTCCACCCGTTGCCATGCCATGATGAGCGATATCACCACTGGACCAAGCAATACCAGCAACATTATTTTCCAACGAATGCTCATGTTCTTCACGAAGAAACCCCTCACTTGTAGTATCGATATCGTCTTGCGATCAGGCTGAAAGTTCTGTGACAGATAATTAAAAAATAGAGTAAAAGCTATTCATGCAACACAATGAACCGGAATTGGAGCAACTCTGATGGCTGTCAAAAAACTATTGGTATTGGTAGCACCATATTCTTTTTGCAAACAGCGTGCAATCCGGTTTCGTTATTTTCTGTATGTCTTAACGCTTATATTGTGCCCCGCCACGGTGTGGGGCGACACAGACACGCCCGTGGCTGCAAGTGATCCCTTGGCTGCGGCATTGAGCACTGCCGGTGCCGGTGTGTCCGTGCTCGGCACGCGGCTGGGGGATACTGCAGCAACTGTGCTGGCGGTGCATCCTCAGGCGAGTATGGAAGAATGGCGTAATGGAAAGGGCGTTCTGTTGGGGCAACGGTATCTGACCAGACAAGGGTATGCAGATGGGGGCTTCTTTCAGGTCTTGCTGACGCGCAAAGAGCTGGGGAGCGTTGTGTGGTCTGTTACACGTAATACCCGTACGCGTGTTGCCAATCATGTTGCCAATCATGTTGCCAATCATATGGCTAATTCTGCTGTAGGGCATGACGACAATTATGACACAGGGCACACTGCCCATGCTGCTGCCGGAGTGCCGGCGGAACCGATTCTGGAAGACTACATTGCCGAGTATGGCCCGTATGAGCTGCTCTGTACCGAACGTTTTGCAGAACACGCCGTGTATCATGTTTACTGGCTGCACGCCCCGGCAGATTGCTCCGTGCCCGGCGCGCGTCCGGACATGCCGTATCTCTATCTGAATCTTGTGACCGGCAAATGGACCGAAGAGTTGCTCATGCTCGTGGACCCTGCACTCGGCAGGGCAAACGGCGAAATGGCGCAATAGTGACGTTGGAGCTCTCTACCCTGCTGTAGTGGCGGGGCCGGAAAAAGAAAAAGGCATCATGTTATGATGCCTTTTCAGAAAAATCTTGTGACAGGGGGCTAGTCCTGATTGCGGCGTTCCCACAGCTTCATGTCCTTCATCTTCTTGCGGCGTTCCCGTTGCAGGGATTTGCATACAAGAGGAGTGCCCTTCTTGTAGCCGCACTTCTCACGATACTCTTCTACAGTGAGCCCGTGAGTGGCGAGATGCTTCTTGGTCAGAATCTTGAAAGACTTGCCACACTCGACACAGGTGATGGTCTTTTCCTTGATGGCCTTCTTGGGGTCCATCTCAGCCGTGTCAGTATCATCGCCCGCAGCACAGCCTTCGCTGATGGCCTTTATGCCGTCAGCAAGTTTCTTGACCATGGTGGTGATTTCTTCTTCCGTCATGGTCCGGACACTGGCCTGAGCCTTTACTA
Organism: Halodesulfovibrio sp.; assembly: GCA_047972125.1. GTDB lineage: Bacteria > Desulfobacterota > Desulfovibrionia > Desulfovibrionales > Desulfovibrionaceae > Halodesulfovibrio. The sequence goes on along the minus strand of JBKEAK010000208.1, from coordinate 43,835 downwards.
TTTCAAGAGCTTCTTTCAGGTAGTTTTCCATTCTTCTGCTCCTCAGGGTGGGACAGTGGCACGATTTTCTCAACAGAGGTGAAGAAGGATCGTGACTCCGGCGTTTTATTTCAGAAAACATCGAAAAGCGCAATGCTTTTTTGAATATAATGTTGTTGGTAAAACGGATGCGATGTCGCAACGGTAATAGGGATACCGGTTTAAACAGGGGAAAGGACAAGAGGCGCTCGTTGCCATTCAAATGTGTTTCCATGCCATGGAGTAGCGTAGGGAATGAATGTGGATGAGGGTTTATGGTGCAGTTGATGTGGATTACTACGCTGATTTATACCCTCTTATGCAGTTTTGAAATTTGTCCGGACTTGCCTGTTGAAGTTTGAGGCCTGTCAACACAGCGAAATGACGGCAGGCGGACGTTACAGGAATGAAATTGGCTACGCGGGCCTTTACGAAATTTCTCATGAGAAGCGGCTGCCCGCAGGGCAGGTGCCGTGCGGGCTGATGGGGGTGCCATGGGTGCCGGACGCCGCTGAGCGACGGGAACAGCGCTCCGGCTGGATGGACGTTTTTCGGCAAAATGCGTAAAAGGGAGAATCAACGCCATAGTCATATTCGGAGCCGAATCATATGAAGTACATCATGTTCGAAGATTTCTCAGGCCAGCCTGTCCCCTTCATCTTCCCCCAGAGAGTTGATCACGCCGACATGCGTGAACAGATGCCCTACACCAAGGTCATTTCGGCAGGGTATGTCATCATGGAGCGCGGAGAATTCACCTGTTTCGGTGCTGCCCCGGAACTGCAGGTGACTTCCCAGCCCGAAGATGCGGAAATAATGGCCCGCAAATTTTCCCGCAGGGAGCTGTAGCAGCGCATGACCAGAATGCTCGTAGTGGGGGGAACGCACAGCGGGTGCGGCAAGACGCTCGTGAGCCTTGCGCTCATGGCTGCTCTTGAGCGGCGCGGGCTCAAGGTGCAGGCGTTCAAGGTCGGGCCGGACTTTATCGACCCCGGCCACCATGCCCTTGTTACCGGCCGTCCCAGCCACAACCTTGACGGCTGGATGACTGATGCCGAAACCGTGCAGGATATTTTTACCAGACACACCATTCAGGCACACGACGTGCCCGATGTTGCCATTGTCGAAGGGGTCATGGGACTCTACGACGGAGCCTCGGGCAGCAGCGAATCCGGCTCAACGGCTGAGATCGCCAAATGGCTGAATGCGCCTGTGCTGCTTGTGGCCGATGCGCGGTCCATGGCCCGTTCCGCTGCCGCGCTGGTGCAGGGATATACCGCATTCGATCCCGGCCTGACCTTTGCGGGCGTTCTGTTCAACAGGGTGGGGAGTGACAACCACGTCTCCCTGCTGGCGGAAGCCATGAAGACATATTGCCCCGGGGTGCATCTTGCGGGCTGCCTGCAGCGTGACGATACGCTCGCTGTGCCTTCGCGCCATCTCGGACTCATGACCGCAGAGGAGCATCCGCTTTCGGCAGAGCGGCGTGAGGCCATGGCCGACTGGATAGAAAGCGCCATGGATATTCCGGCCTTTCTTTCCCTGTTGCCTGAGCTGTATCCCGGTCTTCCCCGCGTGGCCCCCAAGGTGCCTGTGCGTGCCCGCATCGGTGTGGCGCGGGATGCCGCCTTCTGCTTCTATTATGCTGACAACCTGCGGCTTCTTGAAGAAGCAGGGGCCGAGCTGTGCTACTTCTCGCCACTTGAAGATGCTGATCTGCCCGAGGGCGTGAGCGGTTTGTATTTCGGAGGCGGCTACCCCGAAGTGCATGCCGAAGCTTTGGCGGACAACGAACCCATGCGCCGGGCCGTGTTTCATTTTTCAGAGAGCGGCAGGCCGGTCTATGCAGAATGCGGCGGGTTCATGTACCTGATGCAGGGCCTGCGCACCGGCGCAGGGACACTGCTGCCCATGTGCGGCTGCTTTGCAATGGAATGCCGCATGGATGTGCGGTTCCGTGCGCTGGGCTACCGCGAGATAACGACCATGGCTCCTTCCATTTTCGGAGCGCCGTGGACAGTGGCACGCGGGCATGAATTCCACTATTCCCATATTTCCGAAGAAGATCCCGAGGCGCTCGCCATATACAAGCTGCGCGACCGCCGGGACTGGCGTCCCCAGTCGGAAGGATTTGTCCGCAGAAACACCTTGGGGTCGTACGTTCACCTTCATTTTGCCTCTAATCCCGCCCTTGCAACGGCATTTGTGGATGCCTGCGCCAGAGCGCGGTAAAGGATACAGCATTTTGACCACGCTTCAGCCTTATTTTGCCCCCGATACCATAGAGGCGCGTTCCTTCGAGATCATCGACAGCGAAGTGCCGGAACCCCGCCCCTTTGCCGGTGCGCAGTGGGAGATTGCCCGCAGGCTTATTCATACCTCGGCTGATTTTGATCTGCTCAACCATATCGTCTTTCACCCTCAGGCTGTGGATGCCGGTTTGAAAGCCCTTGGCGGCGGATGCAAGGTGTTCACGGATACGGAAATGGCCCGCTCTGGCATTCCCCTGCGCCGCATGGAGCCCTTGGGCTGCACGGTGCAGTGCCTGCTGAACAGGCCCGATGTGGTGGCGGCTGCCAAGGCAAACGGCACAACCCGTGCCCATGCCGCCATGGAAGCGGCCCGTACCGAACTGCAGGGATGCATCATGGCCATCGGCAACGCCCCCACGGCGCTTATCCGCCTGATGGAGCATCTTGAAGCAGGCGGGCAGGCTCCTGCCCTGATTGTCGGCATGCCCGTGGGATTTGTGAACGCGGCAGAGTCGAAAGAACTTCTCGTGGGGCAGACTGCAGTGCCCTTTATTGCCATTCGCGGTCGCAAGGGCGGTTCTCCCCTTGCCGCAGCAACGGTGAATGCGCTTGCCGAGCTGGCCTTGCGCAAATAACCCCCCCCTGCCGGTGAAACGGCAGTTACCTTGCTCTGCCGAGCTGGTGGAAACTCATTTGCACAAACTGCGAACGGCCCTTTCGGGCCGTTCGTTTTTTCCGGCGGGGGAACCGGACTGTTAAGGGAGTTTCTGGAGTTGAGGAGATGAGCTGGAAATTTGTTCTTTCTCCTTCAGGGCGGGGAAGCTTCCGACTCCCCGCCCTGACGCGTTGAGGAGATGAGGTGAGTGCTTTAGGGAGGTTCCAATGCGTTTTTTACTGGTTATGTACAGGGTGTTCACTTTCGGGAGTGAGGTGGCGGCCAGCTTCAAGCCACCACCTCATAAGGAGGCGAACTGATTGCCGTTGGGCTTCTGAGGAGGTGGCAATCTGTTCTTGTATGAAATCAATCATGGGAGTGAGTTCATGATTGGTGAAAGGGGATTGAGTATATGTTGAATTGCGTTGCATTATGTGCTCCGTTTGTTGCGTGGAATAAAGCACGGACTGTGCCAAAGTGTGTTGTCCTGTAAAATCGGAATGTTACTGTGTTTTGGGGTTGAGTGGTTGTGCAATGTAAGGTGCAAGGAGTTGCGCGCAGGGTGAAAAACCTTGCACAATTTGCACTGAACCAGGGGCTTGCACATGGTGAAAATTATGAAGAGTGATGAGCCGTTGTGAATATGCGTCAGCACCTCGCGCATGCCTGATCGGTTGCAGGGGCCACAGCTATGGCGTAGGACCAGCCCATGCGATCGGAGAAATACCTATGAGGCCGTCTGTTCTCATATCCATACTGGATTTGACCAAGCAGTTCGTGCGGCAGGCTATGCTGCTGCCGCCGGACGAAGGTGCGCACGGCGGGCCGGTTGCCGTGGACGGAACCGTTGGCAACGGGCGCGATACCCTGTTTCTGGCAGAGCTTGCCGGGGAGCAGGGGCATGTGTACGGCTTTGATATTCAAGATGCTGCGCTGGCCAATGCCCGCGAGCGTCTGGCCGCTGCCGGTGTGGCCGAACGGGTCACCTTGCTTCATGCGGGGCATGAGCAGGCAGCGCGGTTGATCCCGGCTGCCGCGCATGGCCGTGTGCGCGCCGCCATGTTCAATCTGGGATATCTGCCCGGAGGCGACAAGACCATTGTCACGCAGCCCCAGGGCACCATAGCCGCTCTGGATGCAGTGCTGTCCATGCTATGTGTGCACGGCATTGTGACCGTGCATGTATACACCGGGCATGAAGGTGGCAGAGCAGAAGGCGTGGCCGTGTTCGACTGGGCATCCGCCTTGCCGTGGGAGGCATTCCGCGTGGCCCGTTACGATATCTGCAACAAGGATCGTAACGGCGAGGCGCTGCTCGTGATCGAACGGCTGGGCTGAGCCGCCTGCGTAACGGTTTCCCGGACGCAGGCATGCGCAGGGCGGTTGACAGGCAGGCGGCAATGCAGGCACATTTCCGGCTTTGGCGGTATGCATTGCCGCAACCAGTTTTGCAGGAGACATAGAATGAGCACTGAAAAGGTTTGGCCCGACATTACGGACGACGATCTGTGGCTCGCTGTGCAGGCCGATATCGAGGCCCAGTACCCCGGCCGCTTTACCATGGAATATGTACGCGACGCCTTTGAGCGTACCTGCGCAAAATATGACGACTATGTGCCCCTGGACCGTTTCATGAAAAAGGTGCGCATGGTCTGCCTGTGGGAGCGTCCTCTTGTGCCCCACAAGATTTTGTTTCCGGAAGATTTTCAGGATGAGGATATGCCGGAAAAGTCCTGACGGACCTTGCCAAATGATCTGAAGGCCGCCTGCGGGCGGCTTTTTTGTTGCCTGAAGGCGTTCGCCGTCCGCGTAATTCGGTCGTGCTTTCGGCTGGGCAACATAGAAAGAAGAAATGCGGGGTGCCAGTCCGATAGGCAGTATAAATGGTCTGGATTCGTGGGGGCGGGTTGTTGTAGGGTGCCGGGCAGGCGGGCGCTTTTCCGGCCTGTCATGAAAATCGCCGGATGGAGGCATGATGATTCAGGAACATACTCAGGCTTGGAATTTTACCCCCAAAGGGGAGCCCCGCGGTTTCATTGAACCGGAAACCCTGCGCGAACTCTGGTTTCACACCGGGACCAACTGCAATCTTTCCTGCTCGTTCTGTCTGGAAGGATCAGGCCCGGGTGTTTCCCGTCTTGATGAAATATCGCTGGAAGACGTGGCCCCCTATCTTGATGAAGCCGTGCGCCTTGGCGTGGAGCGGTTCAGCTTTACCGGCGGAGAACCCTTCATGGCTGCGGCATTTCCCGCCATTCTGGAATATGCCGCCAGCCTGCGTCCCTGTCTGGTGCTGACCAATGCCACCCGCCCCCTTTCCCGTTCGCTTTCTTCCATCGCGCACCTTGCGCACGGGGCCAATCCGGTCTCTTTCCGCGTCAGTCTGGACCGGCCTGATCCTGAACTGCACGATGCCGCACGGGGCAAGGGCAGCTTCGAGCGTGCGTTGCACGGTCTGAGTGCGCTGTATACGCTGGGCTTCAGCGTTTCCGTGGCCCGTCATGCTGACAAAGGCGAGGATACGGCGGCGGTGTCACGGCGTTACGCCGCCCTGTTCAAGGGAGCGGGTCTGCCGGAGAATCTGAACATTGTGGCCTTTCCCGATCTCGGGCGTCCGGCAACTTCGCCGGAAGTACCCCAGATTACCACTGACTGCATGACCCGCTACCACACAGCGGAAAGCCGCTCCCGTTTCATGTGCGCCTTCAGCAAGATGATCGTGAAGCGCGGTGGCAGAATGCAGGTGTTACCCTGCACGCTCGTGGACGATGACGACGAATATTACTTCGGGACCGACCTTGAAGCGGCCCTGAACGAGCCGGTGAGCCTGCGGCACCATCGCTGCTTCAGCTGCTTTGCCTTTGGCGCTTCATGCAGCGAATCCTGATACGCCGCAGATAGTCTGACAGCTTTGCCGCCAGACTTCGTCGGCAGGGATGTTTTCTCAGCCCCCGGAAGATTGTTCCGGGGGCTTTTGCGTGGAGAAAAACTGCAACGGGTGTCAGTAGAAACGGTGTTGATTGCGGACGGAGTGCAGGCCGCGCAAGCCGGAATGATAGCTGGCCTGACTGATAGCAGGTCGGAATGATAGCAGGCCGGAACGGCCGGTTTGCCAGCCTGCCCGATACAAAGGGACAGAAATGGCTGAGGGGGCAAGGCCGGTGAAAGGTCGGGGAAGGGCAGAAGGGGTTCCTTTCATTTCGAGGGCATGGTAGAACCATGGTATCTTTCAGGCTTGGTGACAGTCCCGAACCCCATGGAGGTGCCCATGTCCCGTTTTGTCCTGCCCGAGTACCATCATCCCGACTTCACTTCTCCCGGTTTGCGCGATGCGCCGGTTGCCCGTTTTGCCCCGTGTGTGCGGGCCGGAGTTGCGCCTGCGGACTATCACGCCACGGCGATCTATCCGGAATATGTGCAGACGGTGAAGGGCAAGTGGATTCTGCTCAGGCAGTCCCGCATGGACTGTGTCATACGCAAGGTCAACGACGATACGCTTGAGGTGGTGGAATTTCGCCGTCTCAAGGTGGGGGACCTTGTTGCGGTGGGCCGCCGTGAAAATGGCGAAGACGGACTTTATGTGCACACCACGGGCTTCATGGGTGTGGATGGGGACGCGTGCGAGAAGTTCGCCTTCCGCACCTCCACCAGCCGGGAAACGTCGTTTTCCATAGATTATGACACGCTGCATGAGATTTTGCGCCACGACCGGAAAAACGGTTTCATCCTCTGGGTCGGTGGCCCTGCGGTGATTTTCGATTCCGATGCGCGCAGGGCTTTTGCCTCGTTGGTGGACAAAGGCTATGTGCACGGCCTGCTGGCCGGTAACGCGCTGGCGACTCACGATCTTGAAGGGGCCTTGTATGAAACCGCGCTTGGTCAGGGCATCTATTCCAAGAAGCAGGCATCCATGGGGCACTACCATCATCTGGACGCTATAAACGCCATCAAGGGATACGGTTCCATAGAACAGGCCGTGCATCAGGGCGGCGTGCGCAATGGCGTCATGCGTGCCGTGGTGGAGAATAAGGTGGATTATGTGCTTGCCGGGTCCATCCGCGACGACGGCCCCCTGCCCGGAGTGGTGGGCGATGTGTATGCCGCGCAGGATTGCATGCGGGCCCTTGCGCGCAAGGCCACAACGGTTATCGCCATGGCCACCCAGCTGCATACCATTGCCACGGGCAACATGACGCCCTCGTATCAGGTGATGGAGGACGGCAGTGTGCGGCCCGTGTACTTCTTCATCGTGGATATGTCGGAATTTGCGGCAGGCAAGCTGGCGGATCGCGGCTCCCTGACTGCGCATGCCATTCTGACCAACGTGCAGGACTTCATTGTGAACCTGAACAGGGCGTTGGTGTAGGGCAGGCAGAAGCCAGTCATATAAAGATGAAGGGCGGTGCCTCTCGGCACCGCCCTTTTTTGTCAGTCTTGCTGCGAAGCCGGAATCAGCGCCAGCGCGCGCTGCGCAAGGTGCGTTACCTCGGGCTTGGATACCTGATCGTCCGCACCCACGGCGTCACCCTTGTGGCGCAGCTTGTCGGTGATGAGGGACGAGAACAGGATAACAGGCAGCTTTTTCAGGCTCGGGTCTTCCTTGATGCGCTTGCAGAGGTTGTGGCCGTCCATGCTGGGCATTTCGATGTCGGATACCATGACCTGCACGTAGTCGGTGATGTGTCGGCCTTCCGCTTCTGCCTTGGACTTCAGTTCCACAAGCCGGTCCCACGCCTCGCGGCCGTTGGTCATGGCTTCCACGTCGAAGTTGGCCTTTTCCATCAGGTCGCGCAGCATTTCGCGGATTAGACCGGAGTCGTCCGCGATGATGGCGCGGTAGCGCACGTTGGCAGACCAGTCGATGGCTTCGTCAAGGCGCAGCCCAAGGGCGGGGTTCAGGTCGGCCACGATTTTTTCAAGGTCGAGCAGGAAGATGATGCGCTTGTCGATCTTGACCACGCCGGTAATGGAGTAGTTGCTGAGCGACGCCACATACTTGTTCGGCGGTTCCACTTCTTCCCAGCTGATGCGGTGGATGCGGTTGACGCCGGAAACCTGAAAAGCCGTGCAGACATTGTTGAATTCCGTGACGATGACCTTGGGAGGTTCCACTTCGCCACGGTTCTTGTTCAGCCACTTCGAAAGGTCCACAAGCGGGATGATGTGGTTGCGCAGGTTGAATGCGCCAAGCACGCTTGTGTGTTGCCCTTCGGGCAGTTCGGTAACGGAGGGCATGCGGATTATTTCAAGCACCTTGGCGACGTTCACTCCGTAGTAGCCGCGATAGGTTTCTCCGCCGACCTCCACCTCATCGAGGAAGAACTCGACAATTTCCAGTTCATTCGTGCCGGATTCCAGCAGAATGTTCGTCTGCATATTCCCTCCCGTACCCTGGGATCAATGTGTCAAAATCGTGTCCGGAGTGACTCCGGTTTTAGTTTCCGTGTTGAATGCAAGTATGCCTTACTTCAACTATAACGCTTCCAACTTTTTTTGCATAGCGTCAATTATCTGTTTCGGGGTGGACGCCCCGGCAGTAAGCCCCACCACACTGGCTCCCTTGAGCAGCTCAATATCGAGTTCCTCAGGGGTTTCCACGTGTACGGTCAGGCAGCCCTGCGCTCTGGCAACGTCCGCAAGGCGGCGCGTATTGCCGCTGTCATAGCCGCCTACGACGACCATGGCATCCACTTCGCGGGCAAGGGCTATGGCCTCTTCCTGCCGCTCGCGGGTGGCATCGCAAATGGTTTCCAGAACTGGCAGGTCCTCACCCAGTCTCTCGCGTAACCAATCGACTATTTCTGTAAAAACTTTACGGTCTTGGGTGGTTTGAGCCGCAACGCAGTATTTTTTAGCCGGTTCGAAATGATAATTTTTCAGTTCGTCGAATTCGCCGAACACAAAGGCATCTTCCCCGGCGTAGCTCATCAGGCCGCGCACCTCGGGGTGGTCCTTTTCGCCGAACAGCAGCAGGGTGCAGCCCTCGCGCAGCTTGCGGGCAATGCCCAGCTGTGCGCGTTTTACCTTGGGGCAGGTGGCATCCACCACGTCGCGGGCATGGCCGTGCAGGGCATGTTCCACAGTGTGCGGAATACCATGGGCGCGGATGATGACACGTTCGTCCTTGCGGGCATCTCCGGGTTCCTTCAGGCAGCGCACGCCCAGATTTTCGTAATGATGCAGCACCTGCGGGTTGTGGATGATGGGGCCAAGCGTGGCAATGGCTCCCTCATGCCGTGCAACTTCGGTATCCAGCTTTTGCAGGGCGAGGGACACGCCCATGCAGAATCCTGCGGTTTCAGCTCTGCGAACTTTCATGATCTTCCTTTCGGTGTGGGGCCGTGTGCGGTCAGGGCATGGCTATGCGCTGCGGTTCGAACTCGGCTCCCTCTTCATTCCAGCGGGTGAAAAATGTTTCCAGCAGCGAATCCAGTGTTTCCCAAGTGGTGCATTCCGTCAACTGGTTGCGCATGTGGCGGGCACCGGGAAAGAGCTTGATATAACGTGGCACAAGCGAGCGCATTTTGAAGAGGGCGGTTTTGTCCGGGCAGTGCTTGCGGGCCAGTTCCACATGCCTGCGCAGTATGCGCATGGTCTTGACCGGATCGGGGCGTACAAAGCTGCCGCCCTGCATGAGGGTGGTAAATTCTTCGAAAATGGCCGGATTGTTCAGGGCACCACGTGCGAACATGACGGCGGTTACGCCGGTTTCCTGTACGCAGCGCACGGCGTCTTCCGCGTGGAACAGGTCGCCGCTTGCCACCACGGGAATTTCGACTGCCTCAACCAGCTCGCGCAGGGCGCTCCATCTGGCCTCGCCGGAAAAGCCCTGTTTTGCATAACGGGGGTGCAGGCTCAGCCAGCCCGCGCCCACATCCTGCAGGCGCTTGGCAAGGTCGAGATATACTTCGCTGCCTGCTTCCCAGCCGAGGCGGAACTTGAATCCCACACGCCCTTCACCAGCCATGCGCACCATGGTGCGGGCCACTTCCACGGCATTGGGCACATCGCAGAGCATGGCGGCACCGCAGCCGGTTTTTACTACCTTGCGGACGGAACAGCCCATATTCAGGTCGAACCATGTGTAGCCTGCGGCCACCAGCGGTTCCATGGCGCGTTGCATGATGTCCGTGTCGTTGCCGAAGAGCTGCAGCACCATGGGGGCGTCTTCGGGGGTGGTTTCAAGCAGCAGTTCCGTGCCGGAGCTCTTGTAGTAGAGCCCCTTGGCGCTGACCATTTCCGAGCAGACCACGTCTGCCCCGAATTCCCGGCTGAGCAGGCGGAAGGCAAGGTCGGAATAGCCCGCGAGCGGGGCCAGCCACGGCTTGTGCTGGGCAATATGAAGGCCGCTGTCATCGCGGCGTGTTGGCATTTCAATAGTCATGATCAAGGATTCCGGAGTGACCCGTGAAAACGGGAGTGTCGTAGCGGGCGTTAAGCCCGTCTGTTCAGTGAGCCGGACGTGCCGCCTGAGAGTCCTGCGGGACGCAATATGCTTGTGAGCACGTCGTGAATACCGGCCGGCAGCGGTCCGCAGCCCAGACAGACAATCGGCAGAACCTGCTGCGGTCGCTGTTCGTCATGAATGCGGCATACTGTTGCTGCGAGGGTTGCCACCGTCTCCAACCTGCCGGAGGGGTGGCCGGAATGTTCAGATTGGGCGCGTTCCAGAAAGAGCCTGTAGGCCATCCTTTCCGTTCCTGCAAGACATTGTATGAGCGTGCGGCCGCACGCAGGGAGTTGCGCGCTGGCAGTGATGCGTGCCGTTCCTGCGTTTTCGGAGGGCAGCAGCAGTTCCACGCCTTTGGCTTCGGGCATGAGCCACGGCAGGTAGTGCAGAGTTCCGGAGCGGGTGGCTGTGAGCAGCAGATTGACGTTCAGGCGATGCTGCTGGACCTGCGTGAACAGGGCGAGTGCCTCGGCGTCCTCCGATACGAATGTGGCAACTGCCGCAAGAGCGGCTGGAGCTGTCGCGGAAGTGTCGGGGGAAGTATCGGAGGAAGAAGCGATGGATGGCCATAGGCGGTCATGCAGCACAGCATCAAAGGCATCTCTGGCTTCGAGATATTGCCGGATGAGGTCGCCCGGAGAAACGTTGGGGTACGCCGTTGCGGCTGCGTCCCCATCCACTTCTTTCAGGATGATATCCGGCACCAGCTGTTCCACCAGAAAGCGCAGGGGCACACCGGCTTCGGGCTTGGTCTGCAACTGGGCCAGCAGTTCCTGCCCGCCCACATGCACCCATGCCATGCCGCCACGTACCCAGCGCAGCACCTTGCCATGGAGAATCTGCCCCACGTGGTGCGAACGGCGGAAGGCAGCAGCCCTGCCTGCGGAATCCTGTCCTGCGGATGAACTCTGGCCTGCGTCCTGCCAGTAAAGAGGGGATGTTCGGTTAAGCGGTCTCATGGTCTGCTGGCGAGTGCGGAACTCCGGCGGACGAAATTGAAGAAGGGGTGACAGGTGTTCAGGCTGTGGGTGGTACGGATATGTCCCGTGCTATCGGCCTGCCTTCATGAGAATGAGTTCCACCTCGTCCACGGAAAGGCCGGTGGCGCGGGCGAGTTGCTGCGGCGAATGCCCTTTGCGGTTGCCATCCAGAATCATCTCGCGCAGGAACTGCGGTGAGCGGCTCATGCTTTCTGCCTGTCTGATGAGTTTTTCCAATCCTGCGGCGCGTGCTTCAAGCTGAATGTCCAGTTGCCTGAGCTGTTCCTGCCGCTCGGAGAATGATTCCATCAGCTCATGCTCAAGCTGTGCGTTGAAATGCATCTTGGCGAGCAGGGTTTCCTGCTTGGACTGCATTTCATTGAGCAGGGATTCGGAGCGCTTCAGACGGAGAAAGAAGACAAAGAGCAGGATGAGCAGCAAAAGCTCGGTAAGGCTCAGGGCAAGGAGCATCCAGTGGGCAAATTGCATGGCGTTTCACAGGTGAGGCCGCATGCGGCGATAAAATGTTGTGGGTGAATTTCAGCCGGTGGTCCGTGCTGCGTTTCTGCATCCCGCTCCTGCGTCGAGTCGGGACGGGCCTGCGGGGACGAAGCGCGAGGCCGGGCAGGGCTTACATGTCGGGCAGGTCGGGCAGGCCAGGTGTGCATTAGACTTTGACGTTGAGGATGTTGCCCTGCCACGGGCTTTTTGCCGTGTGTTCCGGCTGTTCCTCTTCCTCATCAGGCTTGGGCGGAGGCTTGGCGCGCCGCTTGCGGGCATTGCCTCCGGCACCCTGTCGGCCGTCCTTATCCACCACCGCCTGCGCATCCTTGGACTGCGGCGTCTTTTCCACCGCACTTTGCTCACGCTTGAGCTCTTCCGCGGCATTCTGCTTGGCGGCTGCTTGTTGCGCCTCGGGATGGACCGTTTCGTTGTGGGCTATTTTTTCCACATGGGCCATCTGCGCGAGAAGGACAGGCAGGCTGGCGTCCAGCGACATGTCATTTCACCAGATAGTTTTCTATGAGCAGGTCCTCGAACTGGCCGTTGTTCATGTACTGGTTGATCACGGCCAACAGGTCGGCCTTAAGCACGTCTACATTTGTCTTATCGGACAAAAAGATCAGATCTTTGTTGCGCAGGTAGTAGAAAATCGCATCTCTGAGCACGGTTTTCTTGGTGCCTGCTTCCCATGAGAGTTTTTCGTTCTCGGTCGGGGCGGCGAATTTGCAGACAAGAAAGCGTATGTGACCTTCAGCATCTTTCATTTCCACCCAGAAGGGCTCCCATGAAACCACAAAACTGTTGGGCTGCTGCGGCTCCGGTTCCGGAGCTTGGTCCGGCTGCACGGTGACAACCTGCGGCTCAGGCGGCAATTCCGGCCGGGGGGCAGGCTTGAGCACAAGCCACGCCACAAGAACGAGCAGCAGAACGCCCACACCTGCAAGAGAGATAACTATTTTTTTGTTGCCGAGCAACGCCTTGAGGGCGTTTGGCTTGCTTTCGGTAGCGAGTTCGAGGTTGACTGGCGCAGGAGCAGCCTGCGGCGGAGGGGCCTCTTCCTCTTCTTCGTCATCTTCAAGGAAGGGGGCGTCTTCAAGGTCGAGTTCGACCTTGTCGTCGGCAGGGGCGTGTCCGACTCCATCCGGCTCGCTCATCGCTTCCGTGTCGAGCTGGGCCTTCTCTGAAACGAGGCCGTCTACTGAAAGAACTTATTCTGCCATGGGCGGATGTGGTCAGAGGACAACGCGCTCCGCCGGGGCGGAGGGCATATGGCCTAGGGGAAAATCTTGTCGATTTTCTGCTTCATGGTTTCAGCGGTGAAGGGCTTAACGATGTAGTTAGAAACCTTCGCCTGCACAGCTTCAATGATGTTTTCCTGCTGGGCTTCCGCCGTTACCATGAGGAAGGGCAGATCGCTGAATTCTTCGCTGGCCCGAACCTTGCGGAGCAGTTCGATGCCGGTCATGTTCGGCATGTTCCAGTCGGAAATGATGAAGTCGATCTTGTCCTTGTTGAGCGTTTCCCACGCGGTGGTGCCGTCGTCAGCTTCCACAATGTTGGTGAAGCCGAGCTGGCGCAGGATGTTTTTTACTATTCTGCGCATGGTGGAGAAGTCGTCAACGACAAGAACTCGCATATTGGGATCGAAAGCCATGCGGAACTCCTTAAAAAACGTTAAATGCTTTCGGTGTTGCCATACGATGTATGGAATTCCCGGCGCAACCGCTGCAAGGCCTGTGTATGCAACTGAGATACGCGGCCTTCGGTTATGCCCATAACTTCGGCGGTTTCACGCATATTTAATTCGTCACTATAATAGAGTGACAATACCAGCTTTTCCCTAGGTGTCAATTGATCGATAAGTGACGCAACCCTTTCAATCAGTTCCTGAAGTGCCGTGGCCTGAAAGGGCTCTCCATCCAGCGAGTCTCGGCCTTCGGAGGAAAATGTATCCTGAATGGCGTCAAGGCTCAGGCAGAGCTGATTCTGCAGCGCTTCAAGCCCGGTGCGGACATCTTTTTCATCCAGCCCGGTGGCCTGCTGCAGTTCTTCTTCGGTGGGAATGCGGCCTTTGTCGCTTTCTATTCTGTGGATGGCCTCTTCAAGCTGCCGCACCCTGTGGCGCAGGCTGCGGGGAAACCAGTCCAGCCTTCGCAGTTCGCCGAGCATGGCCCCGCGGATACGGCTTTCCGCGTAGGTGTCGAACTTGATACCCATCTTGGGGTCGAACTTGCCAAGGGATTCCATCAGCCCGAGCGTTCCCGCGCTGATGAGTTCGCCCAGTTCCACGTTCTTGGGCAGTTTGGCCTTCAGGCGCAAGGCAAGGAACTTGATCTTGGGTGCATAGTGCCGGACAACGGACTCCTGCTGGCGGGCAGACATGTCCACCCACGCAACGGCACCGGACTCAAGCAGTTCCCACGGCTCATTGCCGCCAGTGGAACTATTGCCTGAAGAGGAGCTTTTTCCAGAAGAACTTGATATTTCCATCAAGGTTGGCCGATACTTCCCAGTTTTGAATGGTCTTGGCCACCTGCTGTACCGCAGTGCATGCGGGGCCGCCTTGCGGAGAGGCGCAGAAGGGCCGTTGATTCACCACTGCCTTGCGCACTTCCGGATCGCGGGGAATGTAGCCCAGAAGGTCGAGCGACACGCCGGAGAGGAAGTGGTCGCAGGCTGCATACAGGCGCGTGTACATTTCCTTTGCCGTTTTCGGGTCTGGTGCCATGTTCACCAGCACCTTGAAATGCTCAACGCCGTGATTGAGCTTCATCACCTTGATGAGGGCATAGGCATCCGTCAGCGAGGTGGGTTCGGGCGTGAGCACTACAATGCGCTCCTGCACCGCGAGGTTGAAATACAATACGTTATCGTTGATGCCGGCACCGGTGTCAACAATCAGATAGTCCACCTTGTCTTCCAGCGCGTCCATGGCTTCCAGCAATTCCAGCTTCTGGCCGGTGGAGAGCGAAAGCATTTCGCTCATGCCGGACGAGGCGGGCAGAATCTTGAAGCCGTAGGGGGTGTCAAAGAGAATGTCTTCGAGCTTGGCCCCTTCATGGAACAGGTGAAAGAGGTTCTTGGTCGGGGTCATGCCCAGAAGGACATCCACGTTGGCAAGGCCGAGGTCGGCATCAAGCAGCACCACGTTCTTTCCCGAACGGGCAAGGCTGCAGGCCAGGTTGACGGAAAGGTTCGTCTTGCCTACGCCTCCCTTGCCGGAGGTGATTGAGAAAACCAGAGGAAAATCGCCCTTCATGTGAGGAACTCCGTAAGATCACATACCGTTGCGCGGGTCGGCATCACAGGGAAGCTGGTGCTTGAACAGCAGTCTCCATATGGTGACGTCGCGAGCGGCGATAAGTGTATTCTTCAAACCCGGACCGAACGAGAGAGCGGATACCGGCAATCCGGACGATGCTGCTAACGATACCAATGCACCAAAAGTACAGGCTTCGTCCAGTTTCGTCCAGATAATGCTTCCCGGACAGTCGGTTACATATTGACGCAGGAATGCAGACAACTGCGCGGGGGCGTAAGAGGGTGCAAGCACCAGATGCACGGCAAGGTCGCGTGCAGTGCCGAGCCCCAGCTTGTCCGCAATGGTTGAAAATGTGTCGTTTCTGCCAAGTCCGGGCAGGTCGATGAGCACCTTGTCGTAGTCGCGGGTTTCGCGCAGCATGTTGGCAAAACTGACGGGATCGCCCGCTTCAAGATAGGCTATGTCGGAAAGTTCTGCGTAATGCTTGAGCAAGAGGCGTCCGTTGCCCCGTTCGCAGTCGGCGTTGACAATGCAGATGCGCATGTCGGGGCGGCGGCTGCGCAGGTTTATGGCCATGCGGATGAGGGTGCTGGTCTTGCCGGCACCAAAGGGGCCGGTCACGGCGTGGCAGTGCTGCGGCCATTCTTCTTCACCCCACGGCTGCACGGGCAGCATTTCGGAAAGCGGCACCAGCACGGAAAGTTCGGGGGCCTTGTGCAGCTTGCGGAAGAGCGAGAGCAGCACGGCGTTGTCCACGCCTTCGCGTTCGAGATATTCAAGGGCCACGCGCTGGCGCGGTGCAAGTTCGTCCAGCTGGATGCCGGGCTTCATGAGCGCGAGCAGGTGTTCGCGGATTTCACTCCATTCACGGTGCCATTCGTTCCATCCTGCAGGGGTGCCGTTTCCATTCCCGTTCCCGTTGCCGTTACCGGAACTCATTTTTTTGACAGCCGTTGCCGTACGCTCCAGTCCGGCAGTCATCTCGCACCATGGGCCGCCGTCGTCGGCCCCTTCATGCTTGGAGAGGATGACCGCCTCAAGTCCCATCTCCTGCTTGATGCGGGCAAGGACGGTTTTTGCGTCCGGGCCTGTGAATGTCTTGACCTGCATTACTTCAATCCTACGCTGCCCACAGAGGTGAGCCTGATGTCAGAGGGAATTTCTGCCTGCGAGATGACCGGCACCGTAGGCAGGAAGCGGATGAGCAGCTGCGCAAGATGCGGACGGGATACAGGAGAGGTAAGCAGAACGGGCTGACCGTCCGTACCCACGGCATTTTCCACGCTCTGGTTGACGGCCTGTATGAGGCGCTGGGCCGTTGCCGGGTCAAGTGCCAGATACGAGCCGCCATCGGAGCGGCGGATGGCCTCTTGTACGGTTTTTTCCACAGAGGGGTCCAGCGTAATGATGGGCAGAACGCTGTTGCTGTCCATGTAAGGCTTCACGATGGTGCGTGACAGGCGCTCGCGCACATATTCGGTAAGCACGTCGGGGTCCTTCACGCCGGGGCCGAAGTCGGCCAGCGTTTCCACGATGGAGAGCAGGTCGCGGACGGATACGTTTTCCCGCACAAGATTCTGCAGCACCTTCTGCACCACGCCGAGGGAAAGGATGCCGGGCACCAGTTCCTCCACGGCCTTGGGCGCGTGTTTGGCAAGGTTGTCGAGCAGGCTCTGCACTTCCTGTCTGCCGAGGAAGTCGGACAGATGGCGTTTGAACACTTCCGTCAGGTGGGTGGCGATGACCGTTGAGGGGTCCACCACGGTGTACCCTGCGAGCATGGCTTCTTCCTTCTGGCTCTGCGGAATCCACAGGGCAGGCAGGTTGAAGGCGGGTTCGCGGGTTTCTATGCCCTTGATGTGATGCTTTGCATCGCCCGGGTCCATGGCAAGGTAATGGTCGATGAGTATTTCCGCTCCGGCCACGGTGTTGCCCTTTACCAGCACGGAGTACTGACCGGGCTTGAGCTGCAGGTTGTCGCGCAGGTGCAGCGAAGGAACAACCACGCCCACGTCCAGAGCGAACTGCCTGCGGATGGAGCGTATGCGGGAGAGCAGGTTGCCGTCCTGTTCTTCGTCCACCAGCGGGATGAGGCCGTAGCCCACTTCCAGTTCCAGTGCGTCCAGCGGCAGCAGGGCCTGAACTTCTTCCGGCGTGTCGAGGCTCGGGGAATCTGCCTTGCCACCGCTTTTGCCGCCCTTTGCGCCCTTCTTGGCACCGGTGCGGTCGGCAACGCCGTCGCTGGATTCACTGACCAGTTTGGAGATGAAGAACAGACCGCAGGCAAAAATCGTGAAGGGAAGGAAGGGCATGCCAGGAACCAGCGCGAAGACGAGGAGCACGAATGCCACCAGCTTCAGGGCGCGGGAGTTGAAGGTCAGCTGGCCGATGAATTCTTCGCCCATCTTTGCTTCTGCCGCCGCACGGGAAACGATGATACCCGCGGAGGTGGAGATGATGAGCGAAGGGATGGTGGCAACCAGACCGTCACCGATGGTGAGCAGGGTATAGGTGGTGAGCGCATCCTGCCATGGCATGTCCTTCTGCACGATGCCGATGAGTATGCCACCGATGATGTTTACCATGGTGATGAGCAGGCCTGCAGTCACGTCACCCTGAACGAACTTGCCCGCACCGTCCATGGCGCCGTAGAAGTCTGCTTCGCGGCGGATGATGTCGCGTTTTTCGTTGGCCGTTTCTTCGTCGATGAGGCCGGCGTTCAGGTCGGCTTCAATGGCCATCTGCTTACCGGGCATGGCGTCAAGGGTGAATCGTGCTGCCACTTCCGCGATACGCGTGGTACCCGCCGTGATAACCATCTTGTTGAGAATGAACAGAATCCAGAAGATTACCGCACCGATAACGTAGTTCCCGCCTACGACGAACTCGCCGAATGACTGGATGACTGAACCGGCAGCGCTTGTGCCTTCGTCCCCGTGCAGCAGGATGAGTCGGGTGGAGGCGACGTTGAGGGCGAGACGCAACAGCGTGCTCACCAGCAGCAGGGAGGGGAAGATGGAAAATTCCAGCGGGGAGAGCATGAACATGGACGTCACCAGAATGATGAGCGCCAGTGAAATGCTCAGACAGAGCATGATGTCGAGAAAGAAGGTGGGCAGGGGCACCAGCATCACGAAGAGAATGGTGACCACACCGCCTGCCAGCAGAATATCGCCGTGCTTGGCAAATCTTTCGTAGTTGATTTTCGGCGCTGCTATTTCTGCTTTTGCCATTTTTCCGACACCTTTGATGGATAGCGAGTGTGTTCTGCAAGAAGCTTGGGGTTGCCCTAACCTCTTCTACTTCCTTTGAATTTGTGCAGGCTTGCAAGAATGGATGCCACAGCCTTGTACAGATCCTCGGGAATCATGTCCCCTACTTCCACCGACTTATACAAGGCACGTGCCAGAGGAACGTTTTCCCGCAGGGGAATGCCGTTTTCGCGGGCAATTTCCTTGATCTTTTCTGCAATGTGATCGGCACCCTTGGCCAGCACGCGGGGGGCGGGGGCCTCCAGCGCGTCGTAGCGGATGGCCACGGCAATATGCGTGGGGTTGGTGATAACCACGTCCGCCTTGGGCACGTCCTGCATCATGCGGCGCATCATTATCTGCATCATCTTCTTGCGCTGCTCGGCCTTGACCTTGGGGTCGCCTTCGGCCTGCTTGCGTTCGTCCTTGATTTCATCCTTGGTCATCTTGAGGTTTTCTTCGTAGTCCCAGCGGGTGTACCACAGGTCGCCGATGGCGATGAGGATCATGGGCACCAGCGCATACAGCACCATGCGGTGGCTGGTTTCCAGCATGTAGACGCTGAGACCGGCGGCATCCATGTAGTAGAGCGGCAGAAAGTTGTGCATTTCCGCCTTGAGCACCAGATAGGGAGCAATGCCGATAGCAACGGCTTGCAGCAGGCTTTTGCCGAGTCTTATGAGGGTCTGCGGCGAAATGAACATGCGCTTGAGGCCCGCTACGATGTTGAACTGCATGCCCTTGAATTTGAACACTTCAGTGGTCCACAGCTTGCCCACCTGCAGGCGCATGTTGAGATAGGCCAGAAAGGCGATGAAGAGGAGCAGCGGAACAAGCATCTTGGCCAGCTCGATGGAAAGCCACTGCATGAGGTCGTAAATGCTTTCGGGAGTAACGGTGAAGGTCATGCTGTCGCGCAGAAAGCGGACCATGATCTTGTGCAGGCTGTCATAGATGACGCCAATCCAGGCGTAGAGGCCGTACATGCCCGCGATGACGGAAACAACCTTGCCAAGCTCCTGCGCCTTCGGAACATTACCCTTGTTTCTGGCTTTTTTGCGACGTTTGTGTGTCGCTCGTTCTGTTCTGCTCGGATCTTTCTGTGCCATGCCACGTCCTCCTTACTTGGGAAGCGGAGACATGGCGTCAATGAGATGGCCGAACAGGGGGCCTATCTCAATGACGAAGTCGCCGATGCGCCGGGACATGATGGTGAAGAGAAGACCCATGAAGAAGAAGCCTACGCCGATCTTCAGGGGAAAGCCGAGCTGCAGAAGGTTCATCTGCGGTGCGGCGCGGCCCATCAGGGCGAGCGCCAGTTCCACGAGAAAGAGTGCGGCCATGACCGGCGCGGCGATCTTTACCGCCAGCGTGAACATGATGCCGGAAAGGTCCAGAATCTGGTGCACGATGGCCGGGCCGATGACCAGTTGGCCGGGAGGAATGGCCTCGAAGGTCTGGGCAAGCGCCCTGAGCATGTGCAGGTGGCCGTTCAGCGTCATGAAGGTGAGCAGCGAAACGAGGTAGAGAAAGTGCGAGGTGATGGAAACAGTGGTGCCGGTCAACGGGTCGGCCACGTTGATCATGGTGAAGCCCATCTGAAAGCCGAGTATCTGCCCGCCGGTCTGAATGCCCGCAAAGATGAACTCCACGGCAAGAGCCAGCACCAGCCCTAGAACGGCTTCGGAAGCCATTATCCTGATCAGGTCGAAGGGGTGCTCGGGCATGGCCTGTCCTTTCACCGCAAGCGAGGGAAAGAGCGCCAGCGTCAGCACAATGCAGAGTGCGGCCTTTACCGTTTTCGGGGCGCTCTCTCCACCGAAGACGGGGAGCATGAACACCACAAGGCTGAGGCGCATGAATGTCAGCAGGAAGCTGAAAAATTCGGTGGTATTGAAGTTGAACAGATCCATGCCGTCTGATTTGCAAAGGGCGAGCCACTCATGTTTTGCAGATGCGCGCCAAGGATTTTCGCGGGGTTGCTGATTATCCAGCGTGCTTTTGCCCATGCATGAGTCAGCCTTTTGGCGGTGGACTGTTCATGTTGTCGGTTTGTGTGCTTGCCGCTCGCAACAATGCCGGAAGCGTGGTACAGAGAATGCGGAGGAGTCATGCCCGCCTGTTCCCATGGTCGGGCGGGCTTGCCATCAGTTCTGTATTCTGGCAAGCCACGGGTACCATTGAACTGTGCATATATGGAGGACGCATGGACCTTTTGCCCATTAAACGAGCATTGCTCAGCGTTACCGACAAGTCCGGGCTGGTGGAGTTTGCCACCTTCCTGCACGAGAACGGTGTTGAGCTGGTATCCACCGGCGGCACGGCACGCATGCTTACCGAGGCGGGGCTGAAGGTCACGCCCGTGAGCAAGGTTACCGGTTTTCCGGAAATCCTTGGCGGACGCGTCAAGACGCTGCACCCGCATATTCATGCGGGCATCCTTGCCGACAAGGATAACCCCGAGCATCTTTCCACGCTGAAGGAACTGGGCATTGCCGCCTTTGATCTCATCGTGGTGAACCTGTACAACTTTGCAGAGGCTGCCCGTAAGGGACTGGACCTCAGGGCCGCCATCGAGGAAATCGATATCGGTGGTCCCTGCATGCTGCGCGCAACCGCCAAGAACTTCCACAGCATGCTGGTGCTGCCCGATCCGGCAGACTACGCCGAGGTTTCTGCGGAGCTGAAGGCCAACGAAATGCGTGTGGGGCTGGAATTCCGCCGCCGCATGGCTGCCAAGACCTTTGAGCGCACCTCAAACTACGACCGCATGATTACCGACTACCTGTCTTCCAAGACGGCGTAGCCCGCGTGCCGGTGACACCGGTATGCACATTGTGTCTGACGTAACCGCCTCCGCAGGCCGGGCATGACCCGCCTGCGGGGCGTTCGTGTATTCGGGAACCGCTCAGCCGTTTCCCTGCCAACGCAACCCGTTCCAGAAGGAGCACGCCATAGCTTCCGTTCTCGGTAACACTCAGGGGCTCAAGCCCAGCCAGCTCAAGGCCCTGCAGCGACTGTATACCCGCAGATATCCCTCGCAGGGGGGCTACACGCTCGAACAGGGGCGCGAACTTGCCGCGCTTTCCGCCAGCATTGCCCGTCAGATCGGCCTTCTCATCGACCGTCAGGGACGGCCGCAGCTGGTCATTGTTGGCGATACGGGCGCCATCTATATTCCGGAACTGCCCCGCGCCCGTCTGGGCAGCGGGCGTCTGCGCGGTCTGCGCCTCATGCATACCCACCTCACGGATACGCCGTTGTCTCAGGAAGACCTGATGGACATGCTCTTTCTGCGGCTCGATTCCGTGGGGGTGATCACGCTGGACGAGTTCGGTTCTCCGGCGCGGTTCCAGTTTGCGCATCTGCTGCCCACCCGGCAGGCAGAGGACGATGACGCCGAGGCTGAAGAGGAAGTTTCCGTCAGCCGACGTGCACCGCGCAGGGGGGAGGTACTGCCCGATGGGCCCAAGCCATACACCCTGCACGACATGGAGCCGTGGGACAGGGTTGAGGTGGACTTCAACGCCCAGACCGAGGCGCTGGAAGACGAAATGGCGCGTGCCCTTACCGATGCCCGTGTGGCAGATGGCGAGGGAGAACGCGCCGTGCTGGTAAGCGTAAGCACCCAGCCGCGCAAGGTGCAGGAATCCTATCTGGAGGAGCTGCGCGAACTGGCCCGCACCGCAGGCATTGCCGTGGTGGGGCAGATCATCCAGCGCGTGCCGCAGATGAACCCCAAGTTCATCATGGGCAAAGGCAAGCTGGCCGAACTTGAAGTGCTGTGCCTGCAGGGGAACGCCGGTCTTGTCGTCTTTGACGGCGAACTGTCGCCCGCGCAGTTGCGCAACCTGACGGATGCCACCGAACGAAAGGTGCTGGACCGCACCCAGCTCATTCTCGATATTTTCGCTCAGCATGCAACATCGCGTGCGGGCAAGCTGCAGGTGGAAATGGCCCAGCTGCAGTACACCATGCCCCGCCTTGTGGGGAAAAACCGCGCCATGGACAGGCTCATGGGTGGCATCGGTGGCCGTGGTCCCGGTGAAACCAAGCTGGAGACGGACCGCCGCAAGATTCGCGACCGCATTGCCCGCATCAAGGGCGAGTTGAAGACGCTGAGCAAACAGCGTTCATACGCCCGCGACCGCCGCGCAAAGGCCCGCGTGCCCGTGGCCGCACTGGTGGGCTATACCAACGCGGGCAAGTCCACCACGCTGAATACCCTGACCAACTCCGATGTGCTGGCGGAAAACAAGCTGTTTGCCACGCTGGACCCGACAACCCGCAGGCTTCGTTTCCCCATGGAGCGTGAGCTGATTCTTACGGATACCGTTGGATTCATCCGCAGTCTGCCCAAAGAGCTGAAAGAGGCCTTCGAGGCCACCCTTGAGGAGCTCGAAGCCGCCGACCTGCTGCTGCACGTGGCGGATGCCGGACATCCCGAGGTGGATAAGCAGATTACCGCCGTGGAATCCATTCTGAACGAACTGGGGCTGCATGACATTCCCACCATACTTATCCTGAACAAGTGGGATACGCTGGACGAAGAAGCCCGACAGGGCATGCGGTATTCCTACCCGCAGGCCATACCCATCAGCGCGAGCAGCGGCGAAGGGTTGGAAGATCTTTCCAAGGCCATAGTTTCCCGCGTGGACTGGGAGCGCGGGCTTGTGCAGTATCAGGGCATCATGGCCGAAGAGGTCGTGGAGGATGTTCCCTTTGATGAATGGGACGCCTGGGACGGCGACGGCAAGGGGATCATTCAGTAGCAGTGATTTTGTTTGAAGCATGTGAAAAGGCCGGAGCGCACCCGCTCCGGCCTTATTTATTTGCGTGTCCGCTTGGTAACTACAGGGCCAGCTTCAGGATGGCGCGGCAGTCTTCGGGGGTGATGTCTCCGCGCTCACCCATGCCGGTGCGGTTATGCTCCGCAAGGCTCTGCACGGCCTTGTCTATGGCGGCGGCATCAAGCCCGGCATCAGTCAGGGATACAGGCACCTGCATGGTGCGGAAGAAGTCGATTGTTGCGGCAATGGCCTTGTCGATTCGCTCTTCGGCGGTACCTTCGGTTATGCCGAAAACACGCTCGGCATACTGCAGCAGCTTGCCTTCTTTCTGCGTGCGTCTGTAGCGCATGACAGCAGGCAGCACGATGCTGAGGGTTCTGCCGTGGTCCAGACCGAAGTGACCGGTAAGTTCATGGCCGATCATGTGGGTGGTCCAGTCCTGCGGCACACCGCAGCCGATGAGATCGTTCAGGGCAAGGGTGGCAGTCCACATGATGTTTGCGCGCACGGCAAGGTCTTCCGGCGTGGCAAGGGCCTTGGGGCCTTCTTCTATCAGGGTGAGCAGCAGGCCTTCTGCAAAGCGGTCCTGCACCTTGGCGTTGACCGGATAGGTCAGGTATTGTTCCATGGTGTGCACAAAGGCGTCCACAACGCCGTTGGCTACCTGACGCGGCGACAGGCTGAGCGTGGTTGCGGGGTCGAGCACGGCAAACTTGGGGCGCACAGGCTCGGAAACGAAAAAGAGCTTGTCGCTGCCACGGGAAACCACGGCTCCGCCGTTGCTTTCCGAGCCGGTGGCGGGCAGGGTGAGCACGCAGCCGATGGGCAGCGCCTGCGGCACGGATTCGAAGTTGGTCAGAATGTTCCACGGGTCGCCCTTGGTGTAGGGCACGGCTGCGGCGATGAACTTGGTGCCGTCCAGCACGGAGCCGCCGCCCACGGCGAGCAGGAAGTCGAAGCCTTCTTCACGGATGCGGGCCACGGCCTTCATCAGGGTGTCGTACTGCGGATTGGGCTCAATGCCGCCGAATTCGCTCCATGTATGACCGGCAAGCGCTGCGGCGACCTGATCGTACACGCCGTTTTTCTTGATGGAACCCCCGCCGTAGGTGATCAGCACCTTGGCGTTTGCGGGAATGGCGTCGGCAATGGCCTTGATCTGGCCTTCGCCAAAGATGATGCGGGTGGTGTTCTGGTAAATGAAGTTGTTCACGGTGTTTCTCCTGTGAATAATCGGGTTGTCGTGCTGCCCGTGTGCCCGGTGCGTTGCGGGGCGTGAAGTCGTGAGCGGGCAATGTGTATGCTGGAGTAATCTCGCATATGCCGGAAGAATTGAATACCTGATTCTGCGGATGTCGTGCCTATTCATGCAAGCCCCGGCAGATGTGTGGTTCTGCGGTGGGGCGTGTGGTAAGCGATGGTGGAAGATGGCCGCGCAGTATTGCTGTGGCAGGCTGACCGGCTTGACAGGGTGAAGAAAAGGAGAATGACATGACAGATCCGGCACTGCGCAGTGCTTTTGTCCGGCTCGCTCAGAGCGACGGTGCGACTCCCACGTTTCTGGACGATGTCACGTTGTACCGTGCGGGAGCACCCGTGCCCAAGAACCCGCTGGTATACAATGCCTGCCTGTGCCTTGTGGTGCAGGGACGTAAGACAGCGCACCTTTCCGACAGGTCATTCACCTATGATACGGGCCACTATCTGGTGGTGCCTGCGGTGGGTCCCTTTGAGTGTGAAACCGCTGCCACGCCGGAAGAACCGTTTCTTTCCGTGACGGTCGGCATCGATTATCTGGTGGTGCGGGAGATTCTGGATACGCTGGGCAGTGGGGCCGATGCGGAGGCGGACGGCACGGACAGGCACGCAGGCGCGTTTCTCGACACCATGTCGGAACCTCTGCAGAATGCCATGCTGCGCCTTCTGCAAAGTCTGGAAAGCAGGGAAGAGGCGCTCATTCTCGGCAGGCAGGCCGTGCGTGAAATCTATTATCGCGTGCTTGCGGGGCGGCAGGGGCATATTCTCGCCTCGGCGGCCCGTGGCGAGAGCGCTTATGCCCGAGTAGTTTCCGCGCTACGGGTGATGCACGACAGCTACTCCACCCAGCTGGACGTAACCGCGCTGGCGGAGACGGCCAATATGAGCGTGCGTTCATTTCATGACCATTTCAAGGCGGCCACATCGCTGTCGCCCGTGCAGTATCTCAAGCGCATCCGGCTGGAAAAGGCGCGGCAGCTGCTGGTGGCGCAGGGCCTGCAGGCGGGGGTTGCTGCCCACATGGTCGGCTATGAAAGCTCCTCCCAATTCAGCCGCGAGTTCAAACGGCATTTTGGCTATGCGCCCAGCGAGGCTGTGGAGGTGCGGGTCTGATCCGTCTTTGATCTGAAAATCTTGTGGATACCGGCCATGCCGTGCGGGGAAGGTGCAGAAATGACTGCGCCTGCTTTCCTGTAGGGTGTGGCCTTTTGTTTTCCACGCGGCTTGCCACCTATCATGATCACATCCGTGGGCTTTCATATCATTTTCAGTATGGAGCAGAGAGGCTTCCGGAAGCCGTGACAGTGATGGAGAACCTCGGCGAGGTCAGCATGCAGAGTGCCGGCAGCGAGATGGCGACTTATCTGCTCGGTTATGATCAGGTGGGCTCGCTCAGGGCGGTGTGGTCGCAGAGCGGGGAATTGATAAAGGAAATCGTGTATGATAGCTTTGGCAATGTGCTAAGTGACTCAAACGAGTGGTTTTATATGCCCATTGGCTTTGCCGGGGGGCTGCCTGACCGCTACACAGGCTTCGTCCGTTTTGGCTACCGCGATTACGATCCCGCTGTGGGCCGTTTCACCGCCCGGGACCCGCTGGGCGATACTGGCGGTGATCACGATTTGTGGGATTATTGTGTTGATGATCCGGTGAATGCGAATGATCCGCTGGGACTGTTTGCATTTCTTCTTCCCTTTGCCGGTGCCATGGCCGGTGCCACTGTGCTTGCCTATGGCGGTACCAAGGTGGCAGCCAGCGCAGCGGATACGTTTAATAAATCCGGTACCAAAGCACAGACTGCAGTGGATAAGCCTCTGGATACCGTGGCCAATATCAACAGTGCCATGGTTGAGATTGCCGCATTGCCGGAGCTTGGCGCGGCTGCATTGAAACAAGCACCGCAAGCCGCAAAGGTGGCAACTCAGGCAGGGAAGGCTGCTGCTCAAGCTGTACGCAACAAAGGCATTGATGTGGCAAATAAGGTTATGGGGAATCCGGCGGCAGTGGCTGCAGCGATCGAGCATGGTAAAGATGTGGGCTTGGGGGCTGCATATCCCGAGATTCCGGCTACAAATATTTGGGAACAGATTGGGAGCAGTGGTCGCGATGTGTTTGACCATTTTACAAAGGGCATGAAGCGTGAAAGGAAGCAGTAAACAAAAGTTCAAAAATAGCCTGTATGCCCTTCTTCCTCTCTGGATTGCCATCTTTCATTGGGGGGAAGACGTGGTGATTTTTAATAGGAAATTGCTTCCCAGCTGGGTTCCATACGCTTGCGGTGTGATAGGTGTTGTCATGCTGCTGATTGTGTGGCTGAGCCCGAGCAAAGAGAAATAGGAATGAAGAGAGGCTGCTTTTTGTAGTCTCTCTTTTGATTATGTAGTTCAGCGGAGAAGTCCAGCCGCCTGGAATCCGTGGGCGATATCATAGTGCCGTGGTCGAGCATGGTGAGATTTTCGAGCTTGTTGAGATTGCCGCATTGCCGGAGCTTGGCGCGGCCGCATTGAAACAAGCACCGCAAGCCGCCAAGATGGCAACTCAGGCAGGGAAGGTGGCTGCTCAAGCTGTGGGAAAGGCGGCTTCTGCTGCAGGACAAGCTGTGCGTAACAAAGGTATAGATGCGGTAAATAAGGTGCTCACCAGCCCCGCATCATACGAGATAATTCGTGATGTTACCGCAGGGGCCATTGCCCCGGAGTTACCCCCTTCTTCTCCAAGCGAGTGTATCGGGGCAAAAGTTGGAGAGGGCGTGAGAACTGTAACAAAGGGTATACGGCGAGGGCAGTCTAAGTGAAAGCGCAGTTCGAATTGAGAGTTGTTGGGATATTATTGGTTGTGGAGGGAGTGAGACAGAGCCTGGCCGAGCAGCCATATTATATGAACATATCCTTAGAGTCTGGGTTCTTATGTATTTATAGCAGTAGGGGTATACCTGCTTGTTATGACGTTAGGCAGAAAAGGTAACGACGGTTGGTGATGAGGACGAATAGGATGAAGCCGTTTGAATTATTTATCGGACTCTCAATGGTTATGATCGGGGGATGGGGTGTCTATTCCGGTGAGCTGACGAATAGGGGTGTCGCCATTGATGAGTGGGTTGCCCCGTTTCTGATTATCGCAGGTGTGGGTATTCTCGCATACAGTTGGTTTATGCGCAGGAAGCGGTAGTTGATGGAATGAGGGCATTTACCGTGGCCTTGATTGATGATCGTCCCGTACCATCGCCAGCAGCTGCAGAGATAGAAAGCAGAAAGTGGAACAGAGGGCGGTAGAAGTACGCAAACAGGGCAGCCCGGGTGGCTGCCCTGATACAACCTGTAATATCTGTGGGCGGCATATGATTTGGCGAATAATGCTCTCCCTGTTTTCTCTTGATATAACTCAGCGGGCTATGGTGCTTGTGTGGCATCAGGAAGTGTGGAACGTCTTCATGTATGCTCTTATAGGGATGATGGGGCCGATTGTGCTGGCAGTTCCTTTTGCGGTGACAGGAAGCAGAAGGGCAGCGAAGGTGATCTCTGCGGCTATAGCGGTAGGCGGGAGCTGGGCAGTCTATTTTGCTCTATCCAAATGGGATTACAGGGCGGACTTCACTGAGGCAGAGAACCTTATCCTTTGCGGGGCGGTGCTGTTGGTGTGTGCCGCACTGCTGCTGGCTTCATACAGGTTCGGGTATGCATCTTTCGTGGGAACCGTATCCGCTAAAGATAAGGCCATCAGCTTGGCATTGTTTGCGGGCCTCGTGTTGCTGCTGAGTGGCCATGTCGTGCTTCCGGTGTCATACCTTGTGGCCTATTGGGTCGCACTGAACGCAGGGTTCGGCTTCCTTCTCTGGAAGCACCGAGCTCCGGACAAGGCATAAGGAGCGGGCATGGAGTTGGCTTTCGGAAATAACACGCTTGTGCTCTGTGCTGGGCTGCTGTCCCTTATCCCCATTCTTTTCTTTATCCCGATTCTGCTGGTTGACGTGTGTTGTGTCATGTTCCGGTTCGACCTGCGGCGGTGGCTCCTTGTCAGGCGTTTTGCAAAACAGGGCGTCCTTGTTGATGCGGGTGCAGTGCGCCTTGTCCCCAAACGTATATGTATTACCTCGGCGACCTTGTTTGTTGTGGTCTACGCCTTCTATTGCTTTTATCCACTCGGGGTTGTGTTCTACATTCCCGATTTTATGGTTGTTTTGCTTCTGTTTCTTTCCCTTGGTGTTTCCCTTGTCAGCCTGCAGGCCTATGTGAATAGTTTCCGGTGCGGGATGTACTGGGATGATACCCGCTTCTGCGTGGCCTCAGTCCGGCCACGGCGGGTGCTCTGCGTTGGGCGGGAGGATGTGCAGGCTGTGCAGACGGCAATCCGGAAGCGGTTTTATCTGTATACCCGGGTGCAGATCGCAGGTGAAGAGTATTATGTGCTCGGCAACTTTCAAGCTGCACGGGAATGCATGCGCGGCCCGGGCTTTGAGTTGTGATAGGCTTTCCGGCAGGGGCTGAGTTGAGTGTCTCATTGGAAATATGGTTGGCTAAACATAACACGATGAAGCGCAAGATAATATACAGTAGTTGG
Organism: Halodesulfovibrio sp.; assembly: GCA_047972125.1. Classification (GTDB taxonomy): domain Bacteria; phylum Desulfobacterota; class Desulfovibrionia; order Desulfovibrionales; family Desulfovibrionaceae; genus Halodesulfovibrio. Next base: position 14,859 of record JBKEAK010000208.1, on the reverse strand, counting down.
GGTGTGTTAATAGTTGTGCTCGGTGCGGTAAAAAGCGGCAATGACGTTGTTTACTATAAGGAGCTTCCGTTAGTTGACCCTTGGGTTCCGTATGCGCTCATCATCATAGGTATCGTTATGCTGCTGGTTGTGTGGCTGAGTCCGCCCAAAGAGAAATAGGAGTGAAGAGAGGCTGCTTTTTGTAGTCTCTCTTTTAATTACACATTTCAGCATCAAATTACTTATATCGCCTGAATTCCGCACGAAATCTCCATATGTTGAAGTCAAATGAAAAGAAAAATACTGAATAGTTTTTTAGGATTGTTCGTCTTTTTGCTTGGTGTCAGCAATTTAGGCGAAGAGTATCTTTACTGGCATTCGATAGCAGTTCCGGGATGGGTGAGCTATCCCCTTGTTGCGATCGGTGCTGGAATGCTCGCCTATGTTTGGCTGGTAAAAGAGAAGTAATAAAAGTTCTTTCGGGAGATCTGCTGCTTGAGTAAGGATATTTAGGGAATTCGCACAACCGTCTTGCCGCAGCAGGCACGAACGCAAAAAGGCCGGAGCATATGCTCCGGCCTTTTGCATTCTGTCGTACCAGTCCGGCTTATTCGTCGTCGGAAAGGCCGAAGTGGGAGGCCATGAAGGGGCCGAAGTAGATGCCGTCGTCATCAAGGTCTTCCTCGATGCGGAGCAGCTGGTTGTACTTGGCAAGACGGTCGCTGCGGCACAGGGAGCCGGTCTTGATCTGGCCTGCGTTCAGACCCACGGCGAGGTCGGCGATGAAGTGGTCTTCGGTTTCGCCGGAGCGGTGGGAGATGATGGTGGAGTAAGCAGCCTGCTTGGCCATCTCGATGGTGTCGAGGGTTTCGGTCAGGGTGCCGATCTGGTTCAGCTTGATGAGAATGGAGTTGGCAACGCCTTCATCAATGCCCTTGGCGAGGATGTCGGGGTTGGTCACGAAGATGTCGTCGCCCACCAGCTGCACGGAATCGCCCACGGCGTCGGTCAGCAGCTTCCAGCCGTCCCAGTCGCCTTCGGCAAAGCCGTCTTCGATGGAGATGAGGGGGTACTTCTGGGTGAATTCGCCAAGGTAGTCCACCATGTCGGCAGAGGTGAGAATCTTGTTCTCGCCCTTCAGCACGTACTTGCCGTCCTTGTAGAACTCGGAGGCGGCGGCGTCGATGGCGAGCGCGATGTCCTGACCGGGAACGTAACCGGCTTCTTCAATGGCGCGCATGATGTACTGGAAGGCCATGTCGTGGCTGGCAAGGTTGGGGGCAAAGCCGCCTTCGTCACCCACGGAAGTAACGTGGCCGTCCTTGGCCAGCAGCTTCTTCAGGGTATGGAAGGTTTCGGCACCCATGCGCAGTGCTTCCGCAAAGGTGGGAGCGCCCACGGGCATGATCATGAATTCCTGAATATCAAGGTTGTTGGGGGCATGCTCGCCGCCGTTGATGATGTTCATCAGCGGAACGGGCAGCACCTTGGCGTTTACGCCGCCGAGGTACTGGTACAGCGGCAGGCCGAGGAAGCTGGCGGCAGCGCGGGCAGTGGCAAGGGAAACACCGAGAATGGCGTTTGCGCCGAGACGGTCCTTGTTTTCGGTGCCGTCCACGTCCAGCAGGATGTTGTCGATGTTCACCTGACGGGTGGCATCAAGGCCGATAACGGCTTCTGCCAGCTCGCCCACTACGTTGGCAACGGCCTTTTCCACGCCCTTGCCCATGTAGCGGCTCTTGTCGCCGTCGCGCAGTTCCAGTGCTTCGCGGGAACCGGTGGAGGCCCCGGAGGGGACGGCGGCACGTCCGGAATGGCCGGATTCCAGAGACACTTCCACTTCAACGGTGGGGTTGCCACGGGAGTCCAGAATTTCTCTCGCCCAAACGGAAACGATGGTGCTCATGTTCTTTCTCCTTGTCATGCGGCGGTTGCCGCCCTTTCAGTCTTATCCCGGCGGAAAGGTCGCCGTGTAAGGTTATTCCTTGATGCCGCTTTCCATGTATAAAAGGCGCAGGCCCTCCAGCAGAAGGTCGGGCCTGACATGGTCAAAACACGAGGCAACGCGCGCTATGGACTGGGCGAATCCGCCCGTGGCCACCACCTGCATGGGGCCTTGCAGCACGTTGCCGAGCCGCTGACAGATTCCTTCCGTCATGGCGGCAAAGCCGAAGATGAACCCGTGGTTCAGGCTGGTGGACGTATCTCTGCCCACCACGGGCATATCCCCTGAAATTTCCAGACTTATGCGCGGCAGCTTGGCCGTGCGCGCGGCAAGTGCCCCGGCGGCAGACTTGACTCCGGGGCATATGAGCCCGCCGAGATAGGCTTCGCCTTCCACGCAGTCGAAGGTGGTGGCGGTGCCGTAGTCCACGGAAACCAGCGAATACGGTTCCGGATACAGCCTGCGTGCCGCATAGGCTGCCACAAGTCTGTCCGCTCCCACCTGCTCGGGATGAGTATATCTGTTTTCCAGCGGTACGGGAATATCTCCCGGCGCAAGAAGCAGTCTTTTGCCGAAATATCTCGCCAGCGCGTCGCGGATAATGGGATCAAAACTGGGCACGACGGAACTGCCCACGCAGGCTTCCACATCATCGGGCGCAAATCCTGCGTGGTTTACCATGCCCAGAAGATGCAGGCCGATGGAATCCGGAGTCTGGTGCTGGTCTGTGGGCAAGACGTAACTGGTTGTCAGACCGGAATTATCTGCCATACCAATCTTGACGTTGGTGTTGCCTATGTCGAACAGGAGCAAGGTTTTTTTCATTCGCGCATTATCCTCGCGGGCGAATTGGGGCGTTGCCATGGTGCGGCTTTCTGCGTCCGGTACGGCAGCCGTACTGTCTGGGGCGTAGTGCTTGGGCCGAGGCAGGAACGCAGCGGTGTTACCTGCGGGCCTCCGCTCTGGCCTTCAGAGACTGCGTCATGCGTTCCAGATTCGGTTCGGCCACGTTGCGCAGTGCCTTGGCGTACAGCGGTGTGAGTATGCCGGAGACGCGGATGCCGTGCGTCAAGCGTGAACCGTATCGGTCCACCGGCGCAATGATAAAGCAATGCGTCATGTCGAGAAAGCCGGGGAACGCATAGCGGGCCATCCATGCCAGTTCCTTGCTGTGTTCCGCAGCAAGAACGCGCAGGGTTATCCGCATGGGTTTGGTGCTGACAAGCCGCATGGAGGCGGTAATATCTGCACCGGGCCGGGCAGTGCCCTCGGCTTCCGGATACAGGGCATTCCACGAACCGTAGTCGGAGAACTCCGTCAGAACCTTCCAGAGGGTCCACGGAGTGGCTTCAACAGTGACTGTGCGTTCCAGTATATGGGAAAACAAGCCGGACATGCAGCGGCACCTACCCTGTTTGCTGAAAAATAACAAGCTGCCGAGCGGCCACTGCGGTTTGCCGCCTGCACTGTGATTGGTAGTATATCTGTAGAACAGTAATCATTATCGAAATATCATAACGCGGTATGCGTTAAATAGTATACTCCGCAGGCAAGTTCAGTTTATAGACAGTTGCAGAGGAAATAATACCTTTCTTATTGATGGTGCGCCGGTGCGGGCGCTTCACGACGGATTTCTAGCAAGGAGAGTTTGATGGTTGCCGCAAATCTGATACCTGCGCCGGATGCAATACCCGTGGCTTGGGGCTGGCTGGAGGTTCTGCTGATTGTCACCTTTGCCGCACATATTCTGCTGATGAACGCCGTGGTGGGCGGGGGCATTCTCTGTCTCGTCCGGTCCGTATCCCTTCCCCGCGATGCCGCAGTGCGGGAGGTTTCCCACTCACTGCCCACGCTTTTCGCACTTACCGTGAACTTTGGCGTTGCCCCGCTGTTGTTCGCCCAGATGCTTTACGGACAATTTTTCTATACCAGCTCGGTGCTCATGGGGGCCTATTGGCTTTCTGTGGTGCTGTGCGCCATCATCGCCTATTCGGGGCTTTATACCTTCCGGTACAAGTACGAGGCGTGGAAAAGCAGCCGGTTGATTCTGGCTGTGGTCTGTGCGGTTCTGCTGTTTGTGGGATTCATCTTCACCAACAACATGACCATGATGCTGCAGCCTGAGGCATGGCTGGCCTACTTCGGCGACGGCGGTGCGGCCGATCACGGCATGGGCGGCCTGCTGCTCAATACGGCAGACCCCGCGCTGGTGCCGCGCTACCTGCACTTCATGCTGGCGGCCGTGGCTGTGGGCGGGCTCACGCTGGCCCTGCTGTTTGAACACCGCCTCACCAAGGGCACCATGGACAAGCAGGAGGCCATGCCGCATATCCGCTTCGGCATGATGTGGTTCACCATCTGTACTGCCATGCAGTTGCTGGTGGGTGGTGCGTTTCTCGGTGCCATGCCGGTGCGCATAAGGTCCCTTTTCCTCGGTTCATCCGAGTTCCATACCGGTGCGCTGGCCGTGGCGCTGGTGTGCGTTGCCATAGTGCTGCACTACGCAGTGCGCAACCGGGTCAAGGCAACGGCGGTGGCCCTTGTCGCCACCGTGCTGGCCATGTCGCTGGTTCGTGCGCTTGTCCGGGCTGCCTATCTTGAGCCCTATTTCAAGGTACAGGACCTGCCTGTCATGGCAGATTATTCACCGATGATTCTCTTCTTTGTGACGCTTCTCGGCGGTCTCTGGTGCATCTTCTACATGATCCGGCTGGCGTTCCGCCCCGGCAGGGAGGGCTAGTCATGGAATATCCAGTATGGTGGATTCCCGAGTTTTCCGGTGGCTTCATCATCGCCTGCGTGGCGGTGTTCCACGTCTTCATCGCGCATTTTGCGGTGGGCGGCGGCCTTTTCCTCGTGCTGACGGAGCGCAAGGCGGTGAGGGAAAATGATTCCCGCATTCTCGACTACGTCAAGGCGCACACCAAGTTCTTTCTGCTGCTGACCATGGTGGCGGGCGGCATGACCGGGGTGGGCATATGGTTCACCATCGGGCTGCTTTCGCCTGCGGCAACATCCACATTGGTGCATGCCTTCGGCTTCGGCTGGGCAATTGAGTGGGTGTTCTTCCTGTGTGAAATTGTGGCTCTGCTGCTGTATCACTACCGCTTCAACCACATGTCACGTCGCGATCACATGGTTATCGGCTGGTTCTATTTCGGTTTTGCCTTCATGTCGCTGTATGTCATCAACGGCATTATCACCACCATGCTCACTCCGGGCGAATGGTTGCAGACCCAGCGGTTCTGGGACGGGTTCTTCAACCCCACCTTCTGGCCCTCGCTTGCGCTGCGCACCTCCATCTGCCTCATGGGAGCAGGGTTGTTTGCATTGGTAACGGCCATACGCATCAAGGAAGAACACACCCGCGAGCGCATGGTGCGCTACGCCGTGCAGTGGGTTGGCTATCCCTTCCTGCTCATGCTGCCTGCCGGGGTGTGGTATCTGATGGCCCTGCCCGAGCCGCAGTTCACCATGGTTCTGCAGAAGTCGGCCCAGACTCCGCAACTGGTGCGGGTGTTCTTCCCCCTTACCGCTGCCATCATTCTCGGCGGCCTGACGGTTGCCTACATGCGCACCAAGGTGTGCCGGGCTGCCCTTGTCGGGGTGCTCGTGCTTGCCGGACTGGCCCATATGGGTACTTTTGAATGGATACGTGAAGCCGGACGCAGACCTTATCTCATCCACGGGCACACGTGGTCCAACTCCGTGAAGGTGGCCGAGACTGAACTCATCCGCAAGGAAGGCGCGCTGCAGCACGCCAAGTGGGTCAAGGTGCGCGAGGTGACGCCGCAGAACATGGTAGAGGCCGGTGAGGAACTCTATCGCCTGCAGTGTCTGGCCTGCCACAGCATTGGCGGCCCCATGCTCTCTGCCGAGACGAAAACGGCTGCGCTGACCCGCACGGGCCTTGAGGCTCAGCTTTCCGGTCAGGGACGCCTGCGCAATTTCATGCCGCCTTTCTTGGGCACTGAAATAGAGCGCGTGGCGCTTGCCACCTATATTGCCGACATCATTCAGAAGCGCGAGCCCGAGGGTACCTCTGTTTCACCGCAGGCACTGGCAACCATCATTCCTGCATTCAACAGGCATGAAGCGGAATATGTGCTGGTGGCGTGGGCAACCATGGGCATGACAACCATTTCAGATAATAATGACCGTTTCACCATGCAACCGCCCGGTGTGACCGTGCGTGCCCAGCTGCTGCGGCGGGATGACACGCCGGAAATTCTGACGGACGGTGTCGTGCTTTCCTACCGCATGGAAAAGGGGTTTGAAACGCCCGCCAAGCATGTGACCTTCTGGGACCATGCCGCAGCGCTGTTCGGCAAGGAAGTTCCCCCGAATGTGGGCATGGCTCCCGGCGGTGAACCGGGTTCAGGGCCGGAAGGGCAGTTTGCGCCTGATGAGGCCCACAGGGCATTTGTGGTGCATGGCCTGCCTGCCTTGCCCTATGGCAACGACGGTTCCGTCAATCCCTATCCGCTGCTCATTGTCGAGGCGCGTGATTCGTCCGGCGAACTGCTGGCCGAGACACAGGTTGCCGTTCCCGTTTCCACGGAATGGGGCTGCCGCAACTGCCACGATGGTGGCTGGCGCGTGGCCAACCGCACCGGCATGTCTGATGTGACGGCAGACAACATTCTCGCCGCACATGACAAGATCAACAGAACCGACCTTGTGGCGCGTGCCGCCCGTGGCAACCCCGTGCTCTGCCAGAGCTGCCACGGCTCTCCCAAGCTGGGAACTGAAGGGCAGGAAGGGCTTATCGGCTTCTCCGCCGCTGTGCATGGCTGGCATGCGAACTATCTTGGCGAGGAAGACGACCGCAGCTGCAAGAGCTGCCATCCCGCAGCCCGGTCGAGTTTTACGCAGGGCATGCGCGGTGTGCACGCCTCCAAGGGGCTTACCTGTGTGAACTGCCACGGCACGCTGGAAGACCACGCCCTTGGCCTGCTGAAGAAGGAAAAGGAGCTGGGCAAGCGCGGTGTGGACAAGCTCATGACGCACCTTGTGCCCCGTGTTGCGGATTCCTACGAAGACGTGCAGGCCCGTTCTCCCTGGGTCAGCGAGCCTGACTGCACCGTATGCCACGACTTCTTCACCACACCTGCGGCGGACTCTTCTGCGGCGCATAAATGGACATCGGGTGATCCTGCCGAGCTGTACAGCGAGCGACAGGACGACATGGGGGCCATCATGTGTCAGGCCTGCCACGGGTCCACCCATGCCCTGTATCCGGCGGAAAATGCCTTCGGCAAACTGCGCAGCAACATCATTCCCCTGCAGTATCAGCAGCTTGCCGGTCCTCTTGGCAGAGGCAACAACTGCATCTGCCATACTCGCGAACTGACGGTGTATGAGTCTGCGCACCATCCCATAGTGCCCAAATAACCGGCTGTAATTCTGGCTCTTTGGTGCGTGGGCGCCTCATGTGTCAGGCAATGGCAAGAAAAAAAGAGATTGTTCCAAAATGGAACAATCTCTTTTTTTCTTTATACTGTCGCAAATTATCTTCGGAAGCCATTGTCGGGCAACAGGTTGAGAGCAAAGAAAAAAATTTTGAGGCTCTCCGGAAGGTCTGGGAGGTAAGTGCGTCCTTACTGCAAAAATGTAAAAACAGCGGGGCTGTTTTTTGTTTTTAACTATCTGAATTTATTATGCTGTTCATTTTGTGGCAACATTGTGAAACCACTATATAGGTTTTATCTATAGGTTCTATTGGTTGTATCTGTTTCATATTGACATATTTTTCACATTCATCTAGGCCGGACAAACGTAGTAAGTGACTTGGGTTAGAGGTCAACTTAGTCATGTGAGGAAATCATGCTGAAAACTGTTCTGAATCTCTTTACCAATCTCTGCCTCTGGGTGAGCGCGATTGTCTTCGCATCTCCTGTGGCAGCCATGGCGTCCGCTGCCGCTGATGCGGGCGTCGTGCCTGGTGCAGACGGCAAGCCGTGGTGGTTCTGGCCTGTTGTGCTGCTGTTCTTCTGTTTCATCCTCGGCATCATTGCGGTGCTCGCGGGTGTTGGTGGCGGCGTGCTGTTCGTGACGCTGGTTTCGGGCTTTTTCCCGTTCCATATCGACTTTGTGCGCGGTGCCGGCCTTATGGTAGCACTGGCGGGCGCTCTGGCTGCCGGTCCCGGCCTGCTCAAGCGCAATCTGGCCAGTCTACGGCTGGCCTTGCCGGTGGCGCTTATCGCGTCTTCGTGCGCCATTGTCGGTGCCATGCTCGGTCTGTATCTGTCCGCGCTTGATCCGCGCTACATTCAGACCGCTCTTGGCGCTACCATCATGGGTATTGCAGTGCTGCTGCTCTGCTCCAAGAACTCCGAATACCCTGTCGTGACCAAGCAGGATGCAATCGGCCTCGCACTCGGGATCGAAGGCATCTACAAGGATCAGGGCACGGGCAAGGAATTCCACTGGAAGACGCACCGCACTCTTCCCGGCCTTCTGCTCTTCATCGTCATCGGTCTGATGGCCGGTATGTTCGGTCTGGGCGCAGGTTGGGCAAACATTCCCGTTCTGAACCTTCTCATGGGCGCTCCGCTGAAAGTGTCCGTGGCAACCTCCAAGTTCCTCCTGTCCATCACGGATACCTCCGCTGCATGGATTTATCTGAACCAGGGTTGCGTTATTCCGCTGATGGCTATTCCTTCCATCATCGGTCTGATGGCCGGTTCCTTCGTGGGTGTGCGTCTGCTTGCCATCGCAAAGCCGACCTTCATCCGCTACATGGTTATCGGCGTTCTCTTCTTTGCGGGTTTCAAGGCTCTGGACAAGGGTCTTGGCCTGGGAATTCTGGGCTAACGGGAGGATGATATGAGCGAAAAACAAGCCTGCGGCCTTTCTACCGAAGCTACTCCGGAGCAGAAGCTTTACGCGAGAATTCTGGAGATCGGTGCAAACACCGGCCTGCTGCTGATGATCATTTCCTATGTCATGTACGTGCTGGGTGTGTTTGAACCCCACGTGCCGATTGAAACCGTCGTTGCCAACTGGCACCTCGGCATTAACGATTACCTTGCCGCCACCAACTCGCCTCAGGGCTGGAACTGGGTGGCACTGCTGGGCAAGGGCGACTACATGAACTTCTTCGGTCTCGCCCTGCTGGCACTGCTTACCATCGTTTGTTACGCAGTGCTTATTCCCGGCTACCTGCGCTGCAAGGATAGGGCTTATACCTTCTTTGTAGTTGCGGAAATTCTCGTACTTTCCCTCGCTGCCTCCGGTCTGGTTGGCGGCGGCGGTCACTAGGCCAAACGCTACTACCGTACCATGGGCCCCCGGAACGCAGGTTCCGGGGGCTTTTTTATATGTAATGTCAGTGAACACACGCATAAGCGAGAGCGTGAAACGGGTTTTGTTGACGCGGGCCGGAAACCGGATATACTACACTATTGATCGACCACCCAGCGTGTGGCTTCCTCTGAACGACGCAATGCCGAAAGGAGTAGTAAGCAACTCATGAAACTCTTTGCCCTGTTGCTTGACCGTATCATCGACCGTGTAAACGTGAACCTGCGCGGCCTTGGTTTCGACGTGCGTCTCTACGTGCGCGTTATGGCGGAATACCGTTATGGCGGCTGCTCGTTTGCCTGTTACGGCCTGAGCACCTACCACCCCATCCATCTGCAGTTCAATAACTCCAGCCTTTCGGGCAGCTACTTTCTGGGACGCTGCAAGGTGCGCCACTCCGTGCTCATGCGAAGCGATATCCGTGGTGATGAGCTGAAGAAGAAAGGCCAGCTCTGGCAGATAGGCGATGTGAGCATTCCGCTGTACCACGACGAGATAATCACCATCCGGAACAGCTTTCTGGATACCACGCTTGTACACAGCAATTCCCATTCGCCGGAATCACCGGAAGAGTTCCATATCCGCAACACCGTGGCCATGCCGTATGCCAATATCCACGGAGCCCCTTCCGAGGGGAGTTTCATCGGCACCTTCGGCACCATAGACCTGACCACCGTACACAACTGCGTGATCGGGCACTTTGCCTACATTCAGGCAGGCGAGGTGCGGCACGAAAAGTTTGAGCCCGGCACCATCTTCCTGCGTTCTCCGGGCAGCTGGGAGTTCCATTACCAATATGACCTTGCCGTGCTGGACAAATATATCCGGCATGAGGAAGGCGAGGCACCCGAAGGGGTGTTCATAGATTTTGCCGAACCGTACGAAGACGCGTTTGCGGGGCTGTTCGCCTCTGCCCGGCAGGGGCATTATCCCGCCGGACCGGGGTCGTTCGTTTCCCGTTACGCCGTGAAGCGTGGCGATACCACCATTGAGGGCAACGTGCTTGTGGCCCAGCGCTCTTATCTGGAGAACGCGGTCATCAGCAAGGGCTCGAACGCACAGGAAAAGTGCTACGTCATCGATTCCGTGCTCGGTCCCTGCTGTGTTGCGGCGCATGGAGCGAAAATCGTGGGCGCGCGGCTTGAAGAAAAGGTCTTTGTCGGCTTTAACAGCTTCCTGCGCGGCACCGAAGAGGCACCTCTGACGGTGGGCAAGAACTGTATCATCATGCCGCACACCATCATCGATCTTGAGGAGCCGCTGCATATTCCCGCCAACCGGCTGGTGTGGGGACACATCAGAAACGGGGCGGACCTTGCCACGCAGACCGTGGACCTTGACGAGTTTGCTTCCGGCAGCGGGGATGTGCAGATAGGCCGCATGTGCTTCCGTGGCGATACGGGCGATTTCGTGCGCGGGTTCCGCGAGCGTATCGAGCATATCCTGCAGGAAAACGGGGCTTACTGGGACGGGCACGACAAGGGCAAAGGCCATGCCCAGAACATGAAGTACCTGACCTTCAACATCATCCAGCCTTACGCAGACGGTGAAGCCGAAGGATTGTACCCCACCATTGATATCCGGCCCATAAGCTAGGGGTGGTATCCGGTTGGACAGGCCAGCCGTCTGTCTTTGCTGTTAAGCGTGCAATGAACATGGGGCAGCGCGTCATTATGATGCGCTGCCCCATTTAGACTGCGGACAAAGTCGTTCTTGGTATTTCTTGGCTCCGCCGGGCAGGAACCTAACGTTCCTGCACCTCGTATAAGCGATGAAACCCCGTTTTTTTAACCTCAGTTTTGGCTTGATGTGAACGTGGTTTTACTGAAAACGAGAGGTTGTCATTAACCTGCATGGGGCAGCTTGGTGAGTTGGCCTGCTCTTCAGATGATATCAGGTGAAATAGGGAACTCAGGCCTTGAGCAGGGCGGCCATGCGCAGGTCGGTTGCAAGCACGTCAGCCAGTTTGCGGTGTCCTGCAGGCAGGGTGTAGTTGTCCAGCTCGTCGAATCGCACCCAGCGGTATTCCGTTGCGGCATGCAGCACCGGGGTGCCGTCTCCCTCGTCGAGTTTGAGAAAATAGCAGTGCAGCGAGACCCGGTAGGTGGTGTAGCCGTGGTTGATGACGGTGATCTTGTCTATGGGGGTGACGGCGAATTCCATTTCTTCCATGAATTCGCGCACCACGGTTTCGCTCGGGTGCTCACCCTGTTCCACGCAGCCGCCGGGGAATTCCCAGAATCCAGCCCAGACACCGTGCTCCGGGCGCTTCTGGATGAAAATGCGGCCATCGCGTACAAGCAGGCCGGTGGCCACGTCCAGATGGGTTATGGGCTTGCGTGGCACAGGAACAGGCCGTTCGTGCACTATGCCCAGATGCAGCGCCTCGCACCAGCGGCTGACGGGGCATGCTTCGCATCGCGCCTTCTTGGAGCAGACAAGCGCGCCAAGTTCCATCATGGCCTGATTGAATTCCCGTGCCTTGCCCGAGGGCAGCAGTGATTCCGCTGTTGCGCGGATAAAGGCCATGTTCTCCTTCTGCTTCACCGGGGAATCCATGTCGCAGACCCGTGCGATAACCCGTTCCACATTGGCGTCAACGCACACCACATCCTGCCCGAAGGCAATGGAGGCAATGGCCCCGGCCGTATAGTCGCCTATGCCGGGCAGGGCACGTATGCTGGCGATATCGTCGGGGAAAACGCCTCCGTGCTGTTCCATGATGATGCGGGCCGCTTTGTGCAGGTTGCGCACGCGGGAGTAGTAGCCAAGGCCCTCCCACAGTTTGAGCACCTCGTCTTCGCTTGCTGCGGCGACAGCGGCAATATCCGGCAGGCGGTCCGTCCAGCGCAGAAAGTAGTCCACGCCCCGTTCCATCTGGGTTTGCTGGAGCATTATTTCTGATATCCAGACATGGTAGGGCTGGTAGTCCGTGCGCCACGGAAGCGGGCGCTTGTGGGCATCGAACCAGTCGAGCAGCGTTGCCGAAAAGGCGGAATGGTCGTGTTGGTGCAGCATGAGCGGGTTGTAGCCATTCGTCCGGCAAAGTACAACCCATGCATGATAATAGTGGAAAGCGTACGGACTTATGCTTACTATGAATATCAGAGTTGTTTTTTGGGTTTACGTTTGCCACTGGAGGATTGGGGATCATGGAATTGCCGAAACCGTGCACCGGCTGTGGGGGCAGAGTGGTGCATTTGCAATATGACGGGGTGTATTATTTTGTCTCGTGCGAGCAGTGCGAAAAGGCAGGGCCGCGCACAGACACGCCTGAAGACGCCCTTGTGATGTGGAACAGCAACAGCAGCACCATGTTTGTCTACGGCGAAGATCTGCGCAAAAGCCGCATTCTGAAGAAGATGGAATGTCAGGACAGGCGGGACGACCGCTTTGTGGTGCAGATTCCCATAGTGCTCGCCGTGGGCGGCATACGGGGCAGACGCGTGACAGGCATCATGCGCAATGTATCCCATTTCGGGGCCTTTCTCGAACTCACCGGGGGCGACGTGAGCGCCGTGCCTGTGGGGATAGAGGAGTTCCGCGATATGGAGACCTATCTCTTTTTCAAGCTGCCCAAGGAAATGCAAAAGCAGGAAGATGATGCAGACCCCGGCGTGCAAACCTATCGCTTCAGCCCGCGCCATCTGCACCAGAAGCGCGAAGTGGTGGCCGTGGGCGGCTGTTTTGTCCAACTGAAGGGGGAACAGGCAGAAAAACTGGCCGCGCTAGTGAACTATTCTGCGGAGATACTTGCTGAGCGTGTGTAACGTGTCCTTAAATTTGGCATGAAAAAGCCCTCTCATGTTTGAGGGGGCTTTTTTTATGAAGATGTGAATCTTGCCACCTATGCGCCCCGGACGTGTTTTTGGGTCAGGGCAAGAAAATCTGCCAGCAGGGGCGAGCACCACTTGTCCACGTGGCGTATCATGAGCAGGGCGGTTTCCTTTGGGGCGGCAGGCCAGTTCAGCCGGTGCAGCCTTTTTTGCTGCAGGTCTTCTGCAACGGCTATGTGCGGGCAAAGTGCAATGCCCGTGCCCCTGAGCAGGCAGTTTCTGTGACCGCGTCCGCTGGCAAAAACCAGTGCATGCCGCTGGATGTGTTCAGTGTCGAGCGACCGCTCGAACGCCTTTCTGTAGCTTCAGTCCACCCGCATATGCAGAACGGTGCTGCCCTGCAGGTCTGCCGAGGTGACGTGTGCCACCTGCGATAACGGGTGCTGCGGTGCTGCAGCCAGCACAAGGGGCTCTGTTTTCAGGGCCTCCACGGTCACGTTGGGCATGGTGACTTCATCCGTCAGCAGAAAGGCCAGATCAATGCGGCCCGAATTCAGTTCTTCTCTCAGGCGGGCATCGTCGCAGTTGATGAAGTTGAGCACGGCTTTCGGGTGCTGCGCATGAAAGTCTTCGATTATGGCAGGCATGTACTCCGCAGCGACGGTTTCCGGAATGCGTATGGTCAGGCTGCCTGCCTTTTCCGTGCCTGCCGCCATCTCGTTCCTGATTTCGTCCGACATGGCCTCCATTCTGCGGGCGTATTGCAAGAGCGTTTCACCGGCTTCGGTCAGCAGGATGCGGCGGCCGATACGGTCAAAGAGCGATACGCCCAGGTCTTCTTCCAGCAGTCGTATCTGGGCGGATACCGATGACTGGGCCAGATGCAGGTCTTCTGCCGCACGGGTGAAATTGAGGCGTTCGGCCACAGCCCTGAAGGTTCTGAGCAGGCGCAATTCCATGATTTCTCCTTCCTTTCTCCTCTCAAGACTCCGGGCACTGATCGCAAATGACGATTGCTCCCATCGGATAAAATCGTTGGATGCGATTGGTTGCAGTGGATAATAGGTGTGGCAGATCGTAAACACAAGGAGGTTGTCATGGAAAACAGCAGTTCGGACAGACCGACAGCCGGTGAAGCGGCGGCAGAATATTTTTCGGCACAGTTCCATTGTGCGGAAGCCGTGGCCAAGTCGGTTCTGAATGCGAAAGGGGAATGTGCTAAGAGTGCTGTTGCCTGTGCAACGGCCTTTGGCGGCGGGTATGGCAGGAGTTTTGAAGAGGCCTGCGGTGCCTTGAGCGGGGGGCTTATTGCCATAGGGCAGCTGTATGGCAGGCGCGGACCCGGTGAAAGCTGGGATTATCCTGCATCGCTCGGAGGCATGCTGCGTGAGGCGTTTGTGGAAACGTTCGGCACGACCAATTGTCGGGCACTGCGTGAACGTTTCGGAGATGCGCAGGAAGCGGAGTGCCGCAAGTTGGTGCGATTTACGGCGGATACCCTTGAGGAAATGCTGGAAACACCTGTGCAGAGCACGGCGAAGGTTGCCTGCGGTTGCAGGTAGTATCGGTTGCCCGGAAGGTCGGTTGCAGTAACGCGCGACAGTGAGAGGAGAGGGGCCGGGGGGGCTGGCGGGCATGGCCCGGTTGCCTGGTGTCCCTGTGCTTCAGTATGCAATATTCAACGGGGCCATCTGTGGACGTCCGTGTATGGCCGGAGTGATTGTGAGAATCCTGCCACCAGCGCAGACTCTCAGAACGCCGTATGGCGTATCAGGGCTGGAGTGAAGCCAAGCTCTGGCCAGTCTTTTTCTGACTCTCCACAAGCTTGAATCCGTAATCCAGAAGCTTGGTGGT
>JBKEAK010000207.1:0-5179 GCA_047972125.1 Halodesulfovibrio sp. | reverse complement strand
AAATGGCTCCTGCCAGCAGTACCTGCCGGTCCAGTTCGGGATAATGGTCGCAAAGACGCATGCACAGCTCACTGACGGAAAGCGTATGCTCAAGCAAACCGCCCGCATAAGCATGGTGCACGTTCTTGGCTCCGATGGCGGTTTTGAATCGCCGCAGGATTTCTTCATCCTTGAAGACGGCACTCAGAAATTTGAGCCACGGCTTGTGCGTGAAGGTAACACGGCACAGCTGCATCAGGTCGGCCATCATGTCGTCGGGATGCCGCTCGGATGCGGGAATGAAATCGCCCATATCAAGCCCTGCCATTTCCTCTTCCGTAAGAATGTGCAGGGCTTCGATGTTTACATCGAGCTGATCACGGAAGGTGGCCGCGCGCCCGCGCACGGAAACGATCATGCCTGCAGTTATGCTGGCGAATTGCTGGCTGAGCGGGCTCCACACCTTGGCCCCGACGGAACCGGAGGCATCCGCCAGTTCAAGCCGCCAGAAGGGGCCGTTGCGCGCCTGTCCCTGTGCTGCCAGAGTAACGGCAAAAATTGATGCCACTTCGTCATTGGCCGATATATCGCGAATGAATTGAATTTTCTGCATGTCCGTCTTATGCTTTTGAGGTCGGTCGATAGCCGGTTGCGAACAGCCGTTCACGGATCGTCATGTCACACTACCGATCCATGTTTTCGGCGAAGATGTCAATTTCTATCCCTTATTGTCTTGGCAACCGGATACTTGCATAACGTATAATTGCCTCAGGACCAACCATGATCATAGCCCTTACAAACGATGACGGCATTCAGGCTCCCGGCCTGCGTGCCCTGTACAAGGCCCTGATTCAGGCGGGACACACCGTGCACTGCATTGCTCCGGTCACCGAGCAAAGCGCGGTAGGCCACGCCGTTACCATTTCGCTTCCCCTGCGCGTAAAGGAGTTCAAGGAAAACGGCTTTTCCGGCAAGGGTGTTTACGGCACCCCGGTCGACTGCGTGAAGCTGGGCCTTACCTGCCTCATGGATGTGAAGCCCGATGTTGTTGTATCAGGCATCAACGCCGGAGCCAACGTGGGGCCGGACATCCTGTATTCCGGAACGGTCTCCGCCGCCACGGAAGGTGCGCATATGGGCTTTCCCGCCATTGCCGTTTCCTACGACAACTTCCGCCCCGGCGACCTGAGCGAACAGGCGGCCTTTGCCGCAGAACTCATAGACAACATGCCGTGGAAGAGCCTGCCCCCGCGCTGCGTGATCAACCTCAACTTCCCTGCCTGCCCCATGCCGGAAGCCAAGGGACTACGCGTATGCCCGCAGACCAGCGCGGTGTGGAAAGACTGGTACGACCATCGCAAGGACCCGCGCGGCTCGGACTACTGGTGGCTGAACGGCGTTATTCCGCCGGAAACCGTGTCTGCAGGCACCGACCGTGCTCTGCTCACCGACGGGTACATCACGCTCACCCCCCTGCGCTTCGAATTCACGGATGATACTGCTCTGCAGGCCCTTTCCGTGCTGGATACCGACAACAGATAGCCCCCGCCCACGACCCACTGTCGGATGCCTTGCGTTCCGGCTCATGCAACCACCAATCCCCCGTCCCTGTGACGGGGGATTTTTTTGGGGCGAGCGCAAAAATAAATAATGCATATCACATACACCCAAGCGTATACAGCATGGCAAAATGGACCATGGGGCAACAATACGTTCAAGGAGGTATGTATGAACACGTATTTTGACGACTCCCGCCTGCTCGCGGCGCTACCCATCCGCAGAGCGGCCTATTCCGACAGGACCGCATGGCTGATGGCCGAAATCTCACGGCTCATATACGAGCCGCTTCCCGGTGAGACCACGGTTGAGGAGTACGTGGAGGAGTTGCGCAAAGCCATCAAGGAAGGAAGACACGAAGACCTGCTGGAGGGGCTGATCTCCAAGTGCTACGAGATCAACGGCAAGGATTGCGCTCTTGTGGAACGGGAACTTCGTGCAGCGGATTTTGAAATGCTCGGCACCTTTGTCAGGAATGATACGGAAGCAATGCTCGCCCGTCTTTCCCGCGAAGGCGTAGACCCGTTCCTTGTACTGGCCTTCAGAGGCACGGCCTCGATGAAGGACGTTGTCACCGACATGCGCATAAACCTTGTTCCGGCACCGGGTGGTGGACGTGTGCACGAAGGTTTTCTGAAAGCCTTTCAAACCGTGGAGCCGGACATACGAAAGTTGCTTGAACAGTATACCGACCTTCCCCTCTACATCACCGGGCACTCGCTGGGCGGCGCACTGGCAATTGTGGCCACACGCTACCTCGGATCGGACAGCACCGGGGCGACATATACCTTCGGCGCGCCCAGAGCGGCGGATGACGCCTTCTTCACATCCATCAAGACCCCCATTTACCGCGTGGTGAACGCAGCAGACGGCGTTCCCCGCGTTCCCTTCGGCTACGGATTCAACTTTGCGCTTGCGGCACTACGGCTTTTCCCCATCCGGGGCTACGAGATGTCCGAATGGCTGCGACGTTTTTCAGGCTACACCCATGAAGGCAGCCTCATTTTCATGGATTCGCCCCAGAATATACAGGACGACAAAGGCATTCCCTTCAAGGACCTCAAGGTGAAGCAAAGCCCGAACTATGCATGGCGGTCCATGGTGGTGATGCAACGCCTTGTCACTTCGGGAGGCAAGGCCGCCCTCGCGGACCACGGCATTGCCGAATATTGCCAGAAACTGCACGCCCATGCCTCAAGACGAATCTGACCCCGCGCCCCTGACTACAGATGAGCAAGCCCCGTTGCGTGGTGCAAACCAACGAAACGGGGCCTCTTTTTTTTACAAACCTTCTCGCCTCATAACCACATGGGGCCGATGGCAATTCTTCATGCAAACGGCTCTGCTCAACGCATTCACAAGAGCCTGCCCCTGTCTGCAACATCAGGCTATGCCCTTGGTTACCGTGCCATTACAGTAAAATATGATGACAAAAAGGGGCAACCCTGCTCATCCCCTTTGATTTTCTTCCCGTTGCCGTGTAAAGTCTCCGTGCCTTTGTTGACAGGGTGGCTGCCTCCCCCTACGCTGGAGAGAGTACCACCCCTGCACTCAATAGCCTTTTCCGGCGCGAATACAGTGGACGCGCCGTTATTTTTGGTACATTGCCGCATGCGCGACAATGCAACGACCACACATTCTGGAGGTTTGTATGCCCCTTACCGGCACAAGGGAAATGTTCGCGAGAGCCTACAAGGAAGGCTACGCTGTTGGCGCGTTCAACGTTAACAACATGGAAATCATTCAGGGAATCATGGCGGCTGCCGCAGAAGAACGCGCACCGCTCATCCTTCAGGTTTCCGCCGGTGCCCGCAAGTATGCCGGTCAGGCATACATCCGCAAGCTGATCGAGGCTGCTCTTATAGAGGACGACCTGCCGGTTGCCCTGCACCTCGACCACGGTCAGGACTTTGAAATCTGCAAGTCCTGCATCGATGGCGGCTTCTCCTCCGTCATGATCGACGGCTCCCACCTCAGCTTCGAGGAAAACATTGCCCTGACCAAGCGTGTTGTCGAATACGCCCACGACAAGGGTGTGGACGTTGAAGCCGAACTGGGCCGCCTTGCCGGTGTTGAAGATGACGTGTCTTCCGAACACTCCATCTACACCGACCCTGATCAGGCCGTTGAATTTGTTCAGCGTACCGGCTGCGACTCCCTCGCCATTGCCATTGGCACCAGCCACGGCGCATACAAGTTCGCCGGCGAAGCCAAGCTCGACTTCGACCGTCTTGAAAAGATTTCCACCATGCTGCCCAACTTCCCCATCGTGCTGCACGGTTCTTCTTCCGTTCCGCAGGAATTCGTGAAGATGGCCAACGAGTTCGGTGGCGAAATCGGCTCCGCTTCCGGCGTGCCGGAAGAGCTGCTGCGCAAGGCAGCCACCTTCGGTGTGTGCAAAATCAACATCGACACCGACATCCGCCTTGCCATGACCGCCGTTATCCGCAAGCACCTTGCGGAAAACCCCACCCATTTCGACCCGCGCCAGTACCTCAAGCCCGCGCGTGAAGCTGTCAAGAATATGGTCCAGCACAAGATCAAGAATGTGCTTGGCTGTTCCAACAAGATATAGAAGGTCAGGAGACTAACGATGGCTGTAACTCTCGGTGTCAATGGATTCGGTCGTATCGGCCGTTACTTGCTCAGACTGCTCGCGGATGATGCCGACCTGCAGATTGCCGTTATCAATGCCCGTGCCGATAACGCATCGCTTGCCCACCTCTTCAAGTACGATTCCGTTCACGGAACCTTCAAGGGTGATGTTGCTGCAAACGATCAGGGCCTTCTGATCAACGGCAAGCAGGTTATCGTAACCCGCTGCAAGCAGAACGAATGGGAATGGGCCAAGTACGGTATTGATATCGCCGTTGAAACTACCGGCACCATCAAGGACCGCGAAGGCCTTGCAGGCCACATTGCATGCGGTGCGAAAAAGGCTGTCATCTCCGCCCCCGGCAAGGATGCGGACGCGACCATCGTCATGGGCGTGAACGACGGCATTTATGATCCTGCGAAGCACGACGTTATCTCCAACGCCTCCTGCACCACCAACTGTCTGGCCCCCGTAGCCAAGGTGATTAACGACACCTTCGGCATTGTGCACGGCCTGATGACCACCATCCACAGCTACACCATGAGCCAGCGCATTCTGGACGGTTCCCAGAAAGACCTGCGCCGCGCACGTGCTGCATGCATGTCCATGATTCCCACCACCACCGGAGCTGCCAAGGCCGTGGGCATGGTCATTCCCGAACTCAAGGGCAAGCTGGATGGCATGGCCGTTCGCGTTCCCACCCCTGACGGTTCCATTGTGGACCTGACCTGCCGCGTGGAAAAGCCCACTACCGCAGAAGAGGTAAACGCCGCCCTGAAGGCCGCTTCCGAAGGCCCCATGAAGGGCAACCTCGGCTACAGCGATGTGCCGCTGGTTTCCGTGGACTACATCGGCGACACCCACGGCGGTGTGGTAGACTCTCTGTGCACCACCGTGATCGATGGCACGCTGATCAAGCTGATCATCTGGTATGATAACGAAGCCGGTTTTACCCACCAGCTCGTTCGTCTGCTCAAGAAGGTCGGCACATCTCTGTAGTTGTTGTTATTGAATCCATTCAAAGCCCTGCCGCATGGCAGGGCTTTT
>JBKEAK010000206.1:0-2727 GCA_047972125.1 Halodesulfovibrio sp. | reverse complement strand
TGAAGCAGGAATCGCGCATCGTGGTGGATGACCTGACCACAGGTAGCTACCACCTGACCGGGCTTGAAGCGCTGAGTCAGGGCAAGCCCGTGCTCGCGTATCTGGATGAACGCACCCGCAGCATCATGCAGCATTTTTCCGGCACTGCGGAAAACCCGTTCATCAATATCAGGCTGGAAGACGCACTGCCCGTGCTGAACTACCTGCTTGCCGCTCCGGACGAAGCAGCCGAGATAGGCATGGCCTCCCGCGAGTTCATGCTGACCCGCTGGCAGAGCAGCGAAATGGTGCAGCGCATAAGCGATGCCTATGCCATGCTCGCTCACGATCCGGCGTCCGTTACCCGTCAGCCCGAACTAAGGCTGGATGGCAGCACGCGCCGATTCTTCGCCCTGACCCTGCCGGATATCATACATACCAGCCGCAAGGCGCGGGACAAGGCCCTTATCCGCCCCCAAACTCCGCCCATGCTTGAAACGGAAGAAACAGCATCCGCACAGGATGAATCAACACTGAACAAGCAGGTGGCCTGACCATGACCAGAAAGCGCATTCTCGTAACCGGCGGCGCAGGCTTTCTCGGATCGCACCTCTGCGAACGGCTGCTCGCGGCCGGGCACGACGTGCTGTGCGTGGACAACTTCTTCACCGGCAACAAGCCCAATATTGTCCACCTGCTTCAAGACCCGTATTTCGAGGTGCTGCGCCACGACGTGACCTTTCCGCTCTATGTGGAGGTGGACGAGATATACAATCTGGCCTGCCCCGCCTCCCCTGTACATTACCAGTATGACCCCGTGCAGACCGTCAAGACATCGGTACACGGCGCCATCAACATGCTCGGGCTGGCAAAGCGCACCGGAGCACGCATTTTTCAGGCTTCCACGTCCGAGGTCTATGGCGACCCCACAGTGCATCCCCAGCCGGAATCATACTGGGGCAACGTGAACCCCATCGGCCCGCGCGCCTGCTACGACGAGGGCAAGCGCTGCGCAGAAACCCTGCTTTTTGACTATCACCGGCAGTATGGTCTGGATATCAAGGTGGCCCGCATCTTCAACACCTACGGTCCACGCATGCACCCCGACGACGGCAGAGTTGTCTCCAACTTCATCGTTCAGGCGCTGCAGGGCAAGGACCTGACCGTCTATGGTGACGGCAGCCAGACCCGCTCATTCTGCTATGTTGATGACATGGTGGAAGGATTCATCCGCATGATGGATAACACGCCCGAAGACTTCACCGGACCGGTGAACCTTGGCAACCCGCGCGAATTCACCATTCTTGAGCTGGCGGAAAAGATTATCGCCAAGACCGGCAGCAGCTCGCGCATTCAGTTCAAGCCCCTGCCTGAGAACGACCCCATGCAGCGCAAGCCTGACATTGCGCTGGCCAAGGAAAAACTGGACTGGGACCCGGCAGTACAACTGGATGACGGTCTGGACCGAACCATCGCCTATTTCGAGAATCTGCTGGCCGACAAACTGCCCTGAAAGCAGCCCCCAATCACACTTGGCGCGGTGAACTGCGATGGGCAGAACCGGTCAGGGGCACACTGGCGGTCACACAGGCTGGCCCCATAATCTGGCCCAAAATCTTGTCAGACAGGCCAGGACCAGACACGAGTAGCCAGGGCAGCAGAAGAAGACAGGCGCTCAGCCACGCGGAAACTATTTCACGGACAGGGCCGCCTGTTCGTAACGCATCATCTCCCTTACCACATCAGGCATACGCATGGTGGCCTTCCATCCCAGTTCCCGCTCTGCCACAGCCGGATCGCCTACACTGCTCGCAATATCTGAAGGACGCAGCAGCGCAGGGTCCGCATGCACATGCTCCCGCCAGTCAAGACCCGCGCAGGCAAAGGCTTCATGCACAAAGTCGCGCAGGCTGGACTGAACACCCGTGGCAATCACATAGTCGCGGGGTTCCGGCTGCTGCAGCATGCGCCACATGGCCTCCACATACTCCTCTGCCCAGCCCCAGTCCCGCTGCACGTCCATATTACCGAGATGCAGAGTTTCACCGCTGCCGGCAGCAATGCGGCACGCGGCCGATACGATCTTGCGGGTCACGAAACGGGGACTGCGTAGCGGCGACTCATGGTTGAACAGCACTCCGGAACAGGCATACAGCCCGTATGCCTCGCGATAGTTCGCCACTTCCCAGAAGGCAGTAGCCTTGGCAACGGCATAGGGGCTGCGGGGATTGAAGGGCTTGCCGATGGTTGCAGGCACGCCCCCCACATCGCCAAAACTCTCACTTGAGCCCGCGTTGTAGAGCCGCACCCCTACGCCGAGAAAACGGATGGCCTCCAGCAGGTTCAACGTCCCGATGATGTTGCTGGTCATGGTTTCCAGCGGCTGCTCAAAGGAAAGGCTCACGGAGCTCTGTCCTGCAAGATTGTATATCTCGTCGGGCTGCACCTGCTTCAGAACATGCAGTACACTGTGCAGTTCCGTGGCGGACATGGAATGGATGACCACATTACCGCGCACGCCGAGATGCTCGAGCCGCCAGAAGCTGGTTGTTTCACTGTCGCGTGAGGTGCCGTGCACCTCGTAGCCTCTGGCCAGCAGATTCTTCGCGAGATAGGCGCCGTCCTGCCCGCTGATGCCGGTGATAAGCGCACGTTTCTTAGCAGATTGCTTCTCAATGGCAACATCCTGTCCTGCACGCGTCTGAACCGTTTCTTCCGGTGCCATATGTCACCTGCCCGCGTTCTTTC
>JBKEAK010000205.1:0-44352 GCA_047972125.1 Halodesulfovibrio sp. | reverse complement strand
TGGAGCACCACCTGTTGCTGGCGCGTACGGCCCACAGGCGTGACCTGTCGGACGAATCCGTCGTTGCCCAGTGTGCCGGAACCATTGCCACGCAGGAACGGCTTGATCTTTTATATCTGCTCACCTACGCCGATTCGCGTGCCACAGGTCCCAAGGCTTGGAACCAGTGGTCCGCATCGCTGTTGTCAGAGCTTTACGGCAAGGTTGCCAACATGCTGCGCGACAGCACGCTTGCAACGCCGCTTTCCGCACGTACCATATGTGACACCCGCAAGCGTGTGGGCGAACTGCTGATGCAGCCGGATTCTCCGGTATCCTTCGAAGTGGGCGAGCCTATGCTCGAGCACCTGCCTTCGCGTTACGCGCTTGTGGTTGATCCGGAGAATATTGTCCGGCACATGGGACTGGTGCGCGAACTGGGCAAGGAAATCAAGGACGCCCAGCGCAGGCTCAGTGAAGAAAGGGCAGCTCGGGGTATTGTGCTGCTTGATCCCCGTCCGCTGGAAGGCAAGCAGAGCGATGTGTGGGAACTTGTGGTGGTTGCCCGCGACCAGCACGGCCTTTTCGCCACTGTGGCGGGGGTGCTGGCGTTGCATAACCTGAAGGTCTTTTCTGCGGATGCCTTTGTCTGGAGAGACGGAACGGTGGTGGATGTCTTCCATGTCTCCGCACCGCCTGATCCGCTCTATCCCCGTGAATTCTGGGTGAAGGTGCGTGGCTCCATCCAATATGCCCTCACGGGCAAGTTGTCGCTGGAATACCGCATAGACCAGACCCGCGACCAGTTCCCCAAGCCTCACCGGGGCAGGAACGATGTATCCGTGGTGATTGACAACGGCCTTTCTGATTTTTATACCGTGATCGAGATTTCCGCCCCTGACAGGCGTGCCTTGCTGTATGACGTGGCCCGCACGCTGCAGGCCATGCGGCTGGACATTCTGTTTGCCAAGATCGCCACGCTCGGAACACAGACCAACGACAGCTTCTCTGTGCGGGATACCTACGGCCAGAAGCTGCTGGACGATGATCAGGTCACGGAAATCCGCAATGCACTGCTGCATGCTCTGCAGCAATAATCCGGCATACTAGCATACCTCCCCCGGTGGGGAGTGATTCATATCCAACCGGCGAGAGCTGTCTGGTACAGTTCTGCGTCGGATATGGGTTTTGTTGTGAATACAGGGAGACTCGAGTTGAACGAATATATTCTGACAGCAGCCATCTATGCCGCTGCAGGTTTTGTGCAGGGGCTTACGGGCTTTGGCTCGGCACTTGTGGCTATTCCGCTGATGACTATGTATATGTCTCTGCCCGAAGCTGTGGCGGTATCCGTTCTGTGCGGTGTGGTATTGAATGCGCAGGTGGGCTGGAGCTACCGGCGCTATGCGGACCGTGAGCGGCTGCGGCCGCTGTTCATAGGCGCTGCCCCCGGAGTTCTGGCCGGTGTGTATCTGCTGCACAACGTGCCGGGAGACATGATGAAGGCGGGCATGGGTATGTTTCTGATGCTGTATGCCGCCTATGGACTGTTTTTCGAACGAGTCAAGGCGAGAGGTCTATCCCAGCGCTGGGGCTATCTTGCCGGATTCGCCAGCGGAGCCATTGGGGCTGCCTTCAGCGCGGGTGGCCCGCCAACCGTGGTGTATGCAACCCTGACCGGATGGCCCAAGGATGTGATAAAGGCCGCATTGGCGTATTTCTTCTTTGCTGTCTGCCTTGTTTCGGCTGGGGCGCATGCGGCATCGGGTATGTGGAGCCTCAAGGTGCTGACCATGTTTGCACTGACGGCTCCTGCCTCATGGTTCGGCACGCGCTTCGGCATTCGTTTTTCCGGCGGCATAGGGGAGCGTGCGTATCGCAGGCTGCTCTTCACCATGCTGGCCTGCATGGGCGTGCTCATGCTGCGCCCTTTCTGATGCATCTTCCCTTGTTCTGCCACGCTGACACGGTTTGCCGGCCCTGTATGTTCTGTGCGTCCCACAATGGACAGGTGCGGCATGCGTGAAAGATTATCGAGTCTTTCCGAGACTGGAAAGTGTGCAGCGTAATGGTAGTAAAAAAGGCCGGTTCCTTGCGGAACCGGCCTTTTCGTTTGGCGTAAGGGCTACAGAATCTGTTCGAGGAACTTCTGCAGGCGCGGATGTTCGGGATTGTTGAAGAAGTGGTCGGGGGTGCCCACTTCCAGAATCTGTCCCTGATCCATGAAGACAATGCGGTCTGCCACCTCACGGGCAAAGCCCATTTCATGCGTTACCACGACCATGGTCATGCCTTCCTTGGCAAGGTTGACCATAACGTCGAGCACTTCACCTATCATTTCGGGGTCCAGTGCCGAGGTGGGTTCGTCGAAAAGCATGATCTTCGGCTGCATGGCAAGGGCGCGGGCAATGGCTACACGCTGCTTCTGACCACCGGAAAGCTTGGCAGGGTAGACATTGGCCTTTTCCGAAATGCCCACCTTTTTCAGCAGATTAAGCGCGGTGGATTCGGCCTCGTTGCGTGCAATCTTCTTGAGCCGCATGGGAGCCATGGTCAGGTTCTGCATGACCGTCTTGTGCGGGAACAGGTTGAACGACTGGAACACCATGCCCAGTTCCTGACGGATGGCGTTGATGTCGTTACCGGGATCATTCACGTCCTGCCCGTCGACAATGATGTTGCCCTGATCAATGGTCTCCAGCCGGTTGATGGAGCGCAGCATGGTGGACTTGCCCGATCCGGAAGGACCGATCACCACGACTTTTTCTCCCGGCTGAATATCCAGGGTTACGTCGTTGAGCGCCGTGAGCTGGCCGAAGAACTTGTAGACGTTCCGTATCTGGATGATGGGGGAATTAGTGTTCGTCATAATAATTCAACTTTGCTTCCATGATGCTGACAGCCTTGGACAGCAGCAGGGTGATACATAGATAGATGAGGGCAACCATGAGGTAGGCTTCGAAATATTCGAAAGTTACCGAAGCATATTCGCGGCCGCGGCGGAACAGTTCGGAAACCGCCAGAACGGAGATGAGCGAAGAGTCCTTGAGCAGCGCGATGAATTCGTTGCCCACGGGCGGCAGAATGGTGCGCCACGCCTGCGGCAGCACCACCAGCATCATGGTCTGGCGGGAGTTGAAGCCCAGAGAACGGGCAGCCTCGGTCTGTCCCTTGTCAATGGCGTCTATGCCTGCACGGAATACTTCGCCCATGTAGGCGCCGTAACACACACTCATGGCAATGACCGCTGAGGCGAGGTCTGAGAGCTGTACGAATTTTCCGAGAGCGTAGTAGAGGAAGAAAAGCTGAACCAGCAGCGGAATGCCGCGGATTATTTCCACATAGGTAGAGGCGATGAGATTGATGACTCTGTTCTTGGAGAGGCGCCCGAGGCCCGTGATAAGGCCGATGGGAATGGTAACGAGGATGGAGGAGATGGTTACCTGAAAGGTGACGAGAATGCCGTCAGGCAGGAATTTGAGAATTTCGTAGTAGGGCTGTGGCTTTGAAATGCAGAGGTATAGTATCGCGCCGATGGCGATGAAGAGCGATATGAGCCATGCGGATACAAGATGTTTGTCCTTGCTGGATGGAATGAGCATCCCATCCGTCACCGCAATGCGTATTTCTTTTTTTTCTACAGTCATTGAATGCTCGAATATGCTGGTTGGTCCATCAAAAGCAAGGGACCGGTACAAGTGTACCAGTCCCGATAATAGCTTATATTACGGCTGGTTATTTGCCAACCCACTTCTCGCGAAGAGCCTTTTCAATGCCCTTTTCCTGAACGGCCTTGATGCCCTTGTTCAGCAGGTCAACGAGTTCCTTGTCGCCCTTCTTGACCACGAAACCATAGTACTCTTTCTGATCAGATTCAACAATGAAGCCGACCTTGAGCTTGCCGGAGTACTTTTCGTTGTTCAGAACGTAGTCAAAGGCGGTTACGTCGTCGCAGATGGCGGCGTCGATACGGCCGGTGAACAGGGCTTCAACAGCGTGGCCCACTTCGTCGAATTCCTTGGGGGAAACGCCGCCGTCCTTCTTGGCAACAAAGATGCCGGTGGTGCCGATCTGGCCGCCGATGGTCTTGCCCTTGAGGTCGGCAAGAGACTTGGCTTCGCTGGCAACGGGCAGCATAACTGCCTGCTTTACTTCAAAGTAGGGTTCGGAGAAGTCGTACTTGGCCTTGCGTTCTTCGGTGACGGAAACGGAAGAAGCGATCATGTCGTACTTGCTGTTGGCAAGACCGGCGAAGATGCCGTCCCATGCAACGTTCTTGTGTTCGACGGTAAGACCGAGTTCCTTGGCGATGGCGTCGGTGTAATCAACGGAGTAACCGACGATCTGCTTGTCCTTGTTAACGAATTCCATGGGGGGCCAGGTGGCGTCATGGGCGATTACAATGGTCTTTCCGGCAAGGGCCACATTGGCAGTCATGAGAACGGCCAGCAACGTAAGCAGGGTTTTTTTCAGCATCCTCGTATCTCCTGAACTACTTGATATTTGTAAAAAAGCCTTCTGTTTTGTTGTACGCGATCTGACAAAATGTCAATGCGAATCAGCGGAATCCGCAGAAAAAAGCACAGAAAATTACAAAAATGTGCTTAGTCGTGGTCGCAAAAGGTACTACGGCAGGTCCCGAATGCCTAACTGAATATGAAGGTTACCAGCAAAGGCACTGCGACTGTAAGGAACATGCCGCTGAACACGGCGACAATACCGTAGCGTTCTCCCGAGCATCTTACAATTATGGGCAAGGTGGTATCCATGGCCGTGGCACCGCCGCCGGCAACCGGCCCGAGTTTGCCGAAAATACGCGTGAGCAGCGGGGCGGTGAGCAGAGTGGTCAGTTCGCGGATGATGTTGCTCATCAGCGCCACGGAGCCGAGCACAGGGTCCACCATTTTCGTGATCATGATGCTGGAAAGTGAGTAGTAGCCGAATCCGGCCCCCACACCCAGTGCATGCTGCAGGGGCATGTCGCCCAGCAGCATGCTGGCAACGGTTGCACCGCACAGGGTTCCGATGATGATGAATATGGGAACGAGCAGCACCTTGAGGTGCATCTCGCGCAGCACGCGCCAGCATCGGGTATCAAACCCTATGGACATGCCCACGAGAAAGAGCAGCGTGTAGAGTGAGTAGGTGGCAAGTTCGTCGTTTGCTACCCACTCCGGCAGAATGTTCAAGCGGCCCATCAGGCAGCCCGCCACGAAGAATCCGAGAATTATCAGACTACCTTTCATCGAGCCGCCCCCGCAGAATATAGCGTTCCAGCGCCCATGTCGCAGCGGCGCTGCCAATGAGGCACGAAAGGCTTATGACCATGGCGCGCACGCCTATGGTGCCCAGCTGCGCCACAAGGTTTTCGTTTGACCCCAGCGAGACGCCGAGAAGAAAGAGGAGTCCGTAGATGGCCCACATGGTGAGCTTGTCCACGGAGTGCACCACTTTCTCCTGATGGCGGAGGGCATAGCCGACGGGAATGCCCGCAAGAATGCAGCCGACTTCGATAAACACGATGTTCTCCAGAGCTGTGAGTGCGGTAACAGGTGAAATGGAAGAGTATGTTCCGGTTATGAGGGGGTATACCGGAGGCAAGGGGGGTGTCAATTATGGCCGTATATGCGATTATCGAAAGAAATATCGGAAGATGTGACTTTGGTCACACTGCAGGGACGAATGCGGTTTTACAAAAGGACCAGGCAGCGAAGAAAAGAACATCAAACAGGGCCGCAAGCCCGGGAGATATGCCATGCAACGTACCAGCCTTACCGAAGTACGCGATTACAGGCAGAACGGATTTCACAAGTATCTGGTTCACGAGTCTGAAAACTTCAAGATTCTGAACTTCAACTTCATGGCAGGTCAGTCCCTGCCCATACATAGCCACGATCTGGATGGCGAGCTTTCCATTCTGGTCCTGTCCGGGCGCGGGGAGTTTCTTGCGGCAGACGGTGCAACTCTGCCTGCGGAAGAAGGAGATGTGCTCATCTCTGAAATTAGGGAACCGCACGGCGTTCGTGCCATCACGGACATGAGCGTGCTGGTGACCATTGCTCCTCCCATCTAGTCGGGAGAATGCGCCTGTCTGCACGGGCGGGCCACACACGATACAAAAAGAAAGGGCACCTTGCGGTGCCCTTTTTTCTATCTTGCTACGCGTGCCCTGCGCGATTGCACATAGGCGTTGCGGATTGCCGTGTAGGGTTCCACGGCTGCTTTTTTCAGCTCTTCATAATCGGCAATCTGCCGGTCGAAGGAGTTGAACTCGTAGTAGGACTTGATGCCGGTCGAAGCCGTCCACGGGGTGACGTAGGATACGGGGTTGAGGAAGAAGTCTCCCGTCATGCCTGCGGTATCACGGAGCGAAGAAGGACCGAGGAAAGGCCACACGAGGTAGAAACCTTCGCCGAATCCCCACACGCCCAGAGTCTGCCCCATGTCTTCTTCGTCATCGCTGATCTTGATGAGGGGCTTGTTCTCCTTGGCAGGGTTCATGAGTCCGCCGAAACCGGCGGTGGTATTCACCACGAACCGTGCGCTTTCCACACTGGCTTCGGCAAATTTGCCCTGCAGGATGCAGCTGACGAAGCGGATGGGGTAGAGCAGGTTATGGAAGAAGTTGCTCACGCCAGCCCTGAGTTCCCAGGGGGTGACTGCGGAATAGCCCTTGTGGAGCGGCTTGAGGACGTCGATGTAGAGAACGTCGTTGAACCCGAACCAGAAGCGGTTCCAGCCTTCAAACGGGTCGTTTACTTCGTGGTTGTTGTCGAAGGAATATTCGGCCTCGTCATCAAAGGTCTTGAGTCCCGTGTTGCGGGAGTAGACCGGCTCGGGCTTTTGTGCAGAAGATGCCGTTACATACGTGCCGGCAGGGTATTCCGGTGTCGAATAGGCCAGCGCCGCATTGCGGTCGGCAAAGGCGGGCTGGGCTGTCAGGGCGAGGAACCCTGCTGCGATGAGTAGTTTTGCGAATAATTTCATGAGCGTGCCCTACAGTCCTATTCAGTTTTACCGTTCTGCTTGCGCACTTCTTCGGCGCGGCTTTGAACCCGCTCGATCAGTGCTTCGGCATCTTTGTTGCCATCCGTCATCAGTTCCTGGAACTGCGTACGGTAGTTCTTAACAAGGCTTACGCCTTCGATAATGACATCATAAATGACCCAGTGGTCTTTCTGCAACATGCGATAATCAACGGGAACACTTTTTCCTTCAAAATCCAGCAGCGTCTGCACCTCGACCTTGTCACCCTTGGTGCTGGAGCGCTGGCCGGTGTAGGTTACGCCGTTGCCGGTGTAGCCTTTAATGCGCTCAAGATACGTGGCGCGGAGCAGGTCTGCAAAGGCTTTGGAAAAGCGGGTCTGCTGGTCTGCAGTGAACGAGCGCCACTTTTTGCCCACAGTGCGGGCTGCAAATTCGTCGTAATCGAAAATATCCGCGACGGTACCTTCGATTTTCGTGAGCATTTCTTCCCGGTTGGCTCCTTCGGAGTACCGGGGATCGTTCAGAGTAGCAAAAACCTCATCCAGCGCGTGCTTGAGTGTGCTCTGCGCTTCGGTTTCAGCTGCAGCGTGAGCTGCCGGAGCCACTGCAAACAGCATTGCGCACAGGACGAAAAGTCCCAATGCAGCCCGCAGCGGAAGGTTGAGAAAACGCATTACTTCACTCCCCCAAAAACATATTTGCTGATTAATTCTTCAATATCCACGGCAGATTCCGTTTCCGTAATCTCGTCACCCTGCCCAAGGGTGGTGGTGGAACCGCCGGGAGCCAGTTTGATATACTTGTCGCCGATAAGCCCGCTGGTTTTGACAGAGGCAATAACATCGTCGGTAAGTTCCACATCCTTGCGGATGGCGAGCGCCACGCGTGCAAGGCTGTCTTGCGGGTCCAGCGTGATGGAAGCCACCTTGCCGACGGGAACCCCTGCGATTTCAACGTCCGCTCCGACACGCAGGCCGGTTATGGAGGCAAAACGTGCGGTCACCGTGTAGGTGTCGGCTCCCATCACTTCCATCTTGCCGAGCTTGATGGTGAGATAGCCGACGCACAGCAGGCAGATGAGAACGAACACTCCGACTGATGTTTCCTTAGCATATTTTTTCATACACGGTTCCGGGGTAAAGTTGACGTTTGCATCTATTTGTTAAGCCATGCCTGCAGTGCGGCACGGGCCTCTTCGCCGAGCTTGAGGTCCGGCGTTTTCATGTCGCCTGCCGAACGGTCGAGGAACTGTCTCAGGTACGGATCATCGGTAGCCTTGAGTTCCTCTATGCCGCCGGAGTAGACCGCCTTTCCGCCATGCAGCACGAGCGCGTAGTCCGCAATGGTATACAGGCTGGCAAGGTCATGGCTGACAACAATGATGGACATATCCGGAAAATGCTTCTTCATGTCCAGAAGCAGCCGGTCCATCTGCGCCGAATTGATGGGATCGAGTCCCGATGTCGGCTCATCGCATAACAGAATCGGCGGGTCCGTGACAATGGCCCGCGCAAGACCTGCGCGTTTGCGCATGCCGCCTGAGAGCTGGTTGGGGTAGTAGTCGGCGAATTTCGCCAGCCCCACCAGTTCCAGCTTGTGGTGCACTATCTTCTGTATGGTCGCCCTGTCGAGACGGGTATGTTCCGTAAGCGGCAGGGCGATATTCTCACCCAGCGACAGCGAGCCGAGCAGGGCGCCGTCCTGAAAGAGCACACCCATGCGGCGGCGCACCTTTCTGAAATCCTTGGACGACAGCTTGAAAAGGTCGTGCGGACCGAGAAAAATCTTGCCCCCCATGGGGCGCTTCAGGCCGAGAATATGGCGCAGCAGGGTAGACTTGCCGTCCCCGGAGCCGCCAAGAATGACGGAGATTTTGCCTGCCGGAAGAGTCGCCGAAATATCGTCGAGCACAACGGTATCGTCGTATCCGAGGCGGAGGTTCTCCAGTCGTATATCCCAGCCGGTGTCTTGCATTTCGTGGCAGCCTGTGTGGTTAGAGCAGGAAGGAGGTTACAATGTAGTCCGTGATCAGGATGAGCACGCACGACATGACCACGGCCGAGGTTGTGGAGTTTGAAACGCCCTCGGGACCGACTCCGTCCTTGCGCAGGTGCGTGTAGTAACCCTGAAAACAGCTGACCGTTGCCACAATGATGCCGAAAAGCAGTGCCTTGGTGAAACCTTCGTTGATATCCGAAATGTCAACGCTGGATTCTATGCGGTAGAAGTAGACTCCCGAGTTTATGCCCAGCATGACCACGCCGGTGAGATAGCCGCCGATGATGCCTATGACGTCGAACAGGGCGGTCAGCAGAGGAAAGCAGATGATGGAAGCGGCAATGCGCGGGCTGACAAGGTAACTGATGGGGTTGATGTCCATCACTTCCAGCGCGTCGATCTGGTCGGATATGCGCATGACGCCGATTTCCGCTGCCATGGACGACCCTGCGCGGCCCGTCACCATGATGGCGGTGAGCACGGGGCCCAGTTCGCGTATGAGCGAAAGTGCAACTGCAGCACCCAGCAGGCCTTCTGATCCGAACTTGACGAGGGTGTAATAGCCCTGCAAGCCGAGCACCATGCCTGTAAAGATGCCGATGAGTGAAATGACCAGCAATGATTTTGAACCGATGAAATACATCTGGTTCACTATCTTGCGCAGCTGTTTCGGTGAGGAAAATATGTGCAGAAAGCCGTTGATGAGGAAAATGAACATAGCCCCCATCTCTCCCACGATGGAAAGCGTGCGGATTCCGAGAGCCGCTAAAGGAGAGGGAGAGGGCGTTGATGTGTTCATTGTGCTTTCTTGCATGCAACCGCGTCTGTTACTGATTACTGACAGGAAGGTTGCGTAACAGTTTGTATGGTTTTGTTTAAAAAAGTCAACGAAATGTTGCAGCTTTAACGTGTTTTTACATATCGCCGGAATCTATTGAGGCGTTTTTTCCTTGAGCATGGGCTTGCTTATCCCCATGCTTTGCAGGGTGCTCTTCAGATCGCGCGTATCTTCAGGCGTTCCGCGGAAGAGAACCTGCACCCGGTGCCACGTGGCACCGTTTGACTTGGCGCTCTCGATTCGGGACTTGAGGCCGGAAGCTTCAATGCGCGCCTTCAGGCGTACAGCAGCGTCAAGGTCCTGCGACGCCGCCACCTGATACACGTAGTTGTATACTTCACCCTTTCCGCTGTCCGAAGCAGTCTCCGCAGCGGCAGTCTGCACTGCGGGCTTGGCGGGTTCTGCAGCCGGTTTCACCACCGGCTTTGCAGGCGGCGTTGCCGGTCTGGCCGGTGCAGCCTGCTTGACGGGGCGTGCCGCGGGGGCAGGGTCTTTCTTCAACTGCTCGAAAAAGCCCAACTCTTCAGCTTTTATTACCTGCTGGGCCACGGGGGTATCCTGCTGGCCGGCAGCAGAAGGCTGCACAGAGCCGTTCTGCCTTGCAGTAGGCATGAACTGTTTGAGTTCAGGCACCGCTTCTTCTGGCTGGTAGCCGCGTCCCACGATAAGGCCGAAAACGAATACCCATACGAAACAGAGCAGACTCACAACCGCCAGCCCCGTACAGGCGGCGGGACTGGCGGTTATGATGATTTTGCGTTTGCCGGTTGCCCCGGCTTCCTTTTCTTTGGAAAAGCTTATGCCCATGAGTACAGTCTTTTCCTACATGGATTCGGGGGCGCTTACGCCGAGCAGATTCAGACAGTTGCGGATGACGCAGGCAACGCTCTTGAGCAGCAGCAGGCGTGCGGCCACAACGGATTCGTCTCCGGCGTTCAGCACGGGGTTGTTGGCGTAGAAGCGGTGCAGTGCACTGGCCACGTCCTGCATGTAGAAGCTGATGTGGTGGGGAGCAAGCTGGCGTGCGGCTGCTTCAACTACATCTTCGAACTGTTCGAGAAGGCGCAGCATGTCGAGTTCATCGGCATTGCCGAGCGCTGCGAGCAGTTCAGGGGTTGCCTTGGCGGGCACGGTCATGCCGCGCTCTTCCGCCTTGCGGATGACCGAGGCGATGCGGGCATGGGCGTACTGCACGTAGTACACGGGGTTATCCATGGACTGCTGCTTGACCAGATCAAGGTCGAAATCCAGATGGCTGTCGCTCTTGCGGGAAAGGAACATGAAGCGGGCGGCATCGCGGCCCACTTCCCTGACCACTTCTTCCAGCGTGTCAAAGGTGCCCGCACGGGTAGACATGGCAACCTGTTCGCCACCGCGCAGCAGGTTCACAAGCTGCACGAGAATGACGTCAAAGCTTTCCTTGGGCTTGCCGAGCGCTTCCACGGCGGCGCGCATGCGCGGCACGTAGCCGTGGTGGTCTGCACCCCAGATATCGACGCACAGGTCGAAACCGCGGTCGTACTTGTTGTCGTGGTAGGCGATGTCGGATGCGAAATAGGTAAGCAGGCCGTCGGACTTTTTCAGCACGCGGTCCTTGTCGTCGCCGAAATCGGTGGTGCGGAACCACAGAGCGCCGTCCTGTTCAAAGGCAAGACCGGCCGCACGCAGGCGGTCGAAGGTCTTGTCCACGGCGCCTTCTGCCAGCAGGGACTTTTCGGAGAACCATACCTGATGCTCCACGTTGAAGTCCGCAAGGTCCTTCTTGATGCCGTCAAGAAT
This sequence comes from Halodesulfovibrio sp., assembly GCA_047972125.1. Lineage (GTDB taxonomy): Bacteria > Desulfobacterota > Desulfovibrionia > Desulfovibrionales > Desulfovibrionaceae > Halodesulfovibrio. Next base: position 32,771 of record JBKEAK010000205.1, on the reverse strand, counting down.
GTCGTTCAGGGCGTAGTCGCGGCAGATTTCAAGAGCTTCCTGCTCGGGCAGCTGCATGAGGTTGGGGTGCAGCTTCATCACAACGGCGGCAATGTCCTTGATGTAGTCGCCGCGGTAGAAATCTTCGGGGTCGGGCAGGTCCTGACCGGAAAGCTGCTTGGCGCGGAACAGTACGGAAAAGCCGAGAATGTACATCTGACGGCCGGCGTCGTTGATGTAGTATTCGGTTTCCACGTCATAGCCTGCAAAGCGCAGCACGCGGGTAAGGCTGTCGCCCACGGCGGCACCTCGGCCATGGCCGATGTGCAGGGGGCCGGTGGGGTTGGCGGAAACGTATTCCACCTGCGCACGCTTGCCGCAGCCGTAAGAAACGCTGCCGTAGCTTTCGCCTGCCTTTTCGATGATGTTGACGGTTTCGCGCCAGAAGTCATCGGTGAAGGTGATGTTCAAAAATCCGGGACCGGCGATATCTATCTTGGCAATGAACGGATCATTCTGCTGCAGGGCACCGGCAATGCGGGCGGCCAGATCACGGGGGCTCACATGGGCCTGCTTGGCGAGCACCATGGCGATGTTGGCAGCCATGTCGCCGTGCTGCTTGTCCTTGGGGGGCTCGATGGTGGCCTTTTCGGGCCAGGTCAGATCCATGCCTTCCACGATGGTGCGAAGGGCGGAGAGCAGATGATTCTTTGCGCGCATTGTTTCGGTTCTCTGAATATATGAAAGTTATTGTTGGTGATATGCAAAGCGGGGTACGGACAGGCTCCATACCCCGGTTCGAACTCGTCTTTATATCACGACTCGCCACACATGAAAAGATGTATGGGGCGAGTTCCGCAGACAAACCTGCAAAAGCGGGTTTGCATGCGCTGAAAGGCCTGCCGCACGGTATGTTGCGGCTGCCGAGTAATTCTGTCTGGTTGCCCGGACCCGTTGTCCGGGGCTATTCCGCCAGATACGCCTGAGCCGCTTCAAGGTTGCCCACGGAAACGGAAGACCATTCGGAAGAGTCGGCAACGGGCTTGAGAATCTGGCCCAGCATCTTGCCGAGAACACCCTTGGGGCCTACTTCGACAAAGGTGCGCATGCCCGCGTCGAACTGGTTGCGGATGGTGTCTATCCACATGACCGACGAGGTCATCTGGGTGGGCATGATGTCCTTGAGGGAAGCAGCATCGGCAACAGCCTTGCCGTTCACGTTGCAGTAAACGGGGAACTTGGGCTTGTTCCAGTTCAGCTTGGCCATGTGGGCAGAAAGTTCTTTTGCCGCCTCGTTCATGAGGGGGCTGTGGAACGCGCCGGAAACGGACAGCGGCACAGCGCGGCCCTTGCGGGTCTTCACGCGTTCGGCTGCGTCGGCAATGGCTGCCTTGGTGCCGGAAAGCACGAACTGGCCGGGGGTGTTGTAGTTGGCAACGCGGATCATTTCACCCACGGCTTCGGCAGATTCCCTTACAACGGCTTCCACATCAGCAAGTTCCATCTTGAGCACGGCGGCCATGGTGCCGGTTCCTGCAGGGTCGGCTTCTGCCATCAGGCGTCCGCGCAGGGAAACCGTTTCGAGCACGGCGTCTACGCTCAGCGCTTCGGCAGCGGCAAGCGCACTGAATTCGCCGAGGCTGTGACCGGCGGTGCACGCGGGGGTTGCCTTGCCTGCCACATGGGTCCACAGGGCAATGTTCACCACGGTCAGCGCGGGCTGCAGGTTGCGGGTGTTGGCCATTTCGGCTTCGTCGCCGTCCCAGTATATGCCGCGCAGATCAATGCCGCTTATGGATTCGGCCTTCTTCCAGATATTCATGATGCCGGAATCGGCTTCAGCGAGATCCTTGCCCATGCCGGGTTCCTGAGAACCCTGACCGGGGAACAGGATGGAGAGTGCTGGATTGAGGGGCATGTATGTGCTCCTGTGATGAGTGTTTGTTCAACGAGCCTTGCGTGCAGTGGTAATAGAGTATCTGTAAACAGCTTGCAAGTGTCGCTCCGGTCCAGTATTCATCAGGGTTGCGGCGCGTGCTCCGGGTGTCCGGTGCAACCCGCTGTTCAGCTATGGCAGGGCAGAGCCGCTAGTGCGGCTGCACGCCCGCCATGGAACGGAAACATCATTTTTTACTGCTGGTCAGTTATTACGGTCATTCATCTCCGGTCGCAGTGCCGGATACAAGGATATTTTGTGAAACGCACAAGTGCAGGAGCAGAGCGTAAGGTTGCAGGCAGGGCAGAGGCCCTGAGCGCTGCGGCAGTGGAAGGGATTGTACGGGAGTGCGGTTTTACTCCCGATGCCGCGCAGGTGGAACAGCTGACGGAATACCTGTCGCTGGTCATGAAATGGAACAAGGTGATGAACCTTATCGGCCCCTATTCGTGGGAAGAGGCCCTGCGCACCCTCATCATGGACAGTCTGCACCTTGCCCGTTTTCTGGACAGCCTTTCGCTGCCTGACGCGCCGGTCTGCTGGGATTTCGGGGCCGGAGCCGGTCTGCCGGGTATTCCCCTGCGCGTGGTGTGGAACAGGGGCACCTACCATCTTGTGGAAGTGCGCGAAAAGCGTGCGCTGTTCATGCAGCAGACTGTTGCCCGCCTCAAGATAGCAAACACGCAGGTGTTCCGCGGGCGGGTGGAAGATTTCATGGCTGCCCACGAACCTGCGGACATTCTGCTCAGCAGGGCCTTCATGCCATGGGAAAAGCTGCTGGAATTTGCGGGGGGCAATATAGCCCGCACCGGGCGGGTGGTCATTCTGGCCATTGAGGATGCTCCCGCATCCCTGCCGGAAGGCTGGCAGCTTGAGGCCCGCCACGACTATGTCGTGGGAGCCGATACCCGCTATTTCTGGTCGCTGACCCCGATCATGGCTTCCCACTGATTCTTGAAGATCATCTTGGTTGCGGTTTCGTCTGCAAGCTCGGCGATGTCCATGAGCGTTTCGAGAAATTCGAGCATTTCGTAGCGGCGTTCTTCGGGGGAGTACTCAAAGTCTTCAAGCATGTTGCCGGAAGACATGTATTCTCCGAGTTCCTGCAGATATTTCAGATTGAGCGCTGCCATGTCGGCTCCTTGCGGTTGTGTGTGAATGGGGCGCAGCCCCGTTACGGGCAACTGCTTATCTGAAAAAACTCCGCCCGTGAAGCATTTTACAAATGGCGGAGCGGCCGTTATATCGTGTTGAATCGGAATGATAATCCGGGCCGCAGGCGCAGCAGCATGCCTGCCTGAGGCCGGAATATGAAGCGCGCCCTCAACTGCCAGTCTGTCTTCAGGAGCGATGCATGCAAAACGGAACATCTCTTTGCGGCTGGAAGAGAATTCTCCTGTACGCCATTGCGGCGTACGGCATCGCCCTTGGTGTGCGGCTGATGCAACCCAATCCGCTGCCGGATGCCATTACCATGGTGGATGGCGAATATCTGCTCGGCACGCACGATGCCTACAACTGGCTCATACGGGCCATTGATCCGCAAACCTTCGGCTCGCACCCCATGTCTGTGCTGACAAGGGTATTTGTCGAGTGGACGGGCATTTCCTATGAAACCGTGGCGTTCTGGGCGCCCCCCATTCTGGCGAGCCTTGTGGCCGCCGTGGTGGTGTGCTGGGCTGCCCTGCTGGGCAGTGCGGAAATGGGCATTGTCGCCGGGGTGGTCGCGGCGCTGTGTCCCGGATTTCTGTACCGCACGGTGTTCGGCTTTTACGACACCGACCTTGTCATGCTGGTCATGCCGTTGCTGCTCACCTTGGCTCCGGCGGCATTGCTGCAGGGCAGGATTCGCACCCCGATAGACCTGTGGAATGCCCGCAAAGCCAAGCAAGGCAACATCGCTCCGGATGTGGAAAGCGTCTCGCCCGTGCTCATGGGCCTGCTGCTTCTTTCCGGCATACTCGGTTGGTGGATGCAGGAATGGCATGTCTTTTTCCTGTACCTTTCCAAGATATTTCCGCTGGTGGCTCTGGCGCTGGTGCTTCTGCTCGGTAAACGCGGCGGGCGTGTGCCGCTGCTTGTCGGGCTGGCGCTCTATGCGCTGCCCATGGGCGGCGGCTGGGTAGGGTGCCTTCTTGCGGTCCTTCTGTTCGGGTTGCATGCGTTTCCTTCGCGCATTCCCGCAAGGCCGTTTGAGCATCGTTTTGCCCCCGCCGTGCTTGTGCTGGGCATTGTGCTGGCGGGGTTGGATGCCTCTTTCTTCCAGTCCGTGCTCATCCGTATAAATCTGTACCTCAAGCCTGTCGCCAGCGATGGAGATGCCGCACGCTATGGCCTCAAGGTGGCCTTCCCCGCCGTGGTACAGAGCGTTATCGAAGCGCAGAACATGTCACTGAGCGATCTTTTCGGCTACCTGTATCCCGTTGCCGGACTGGTTGCGCTTGGTCTGCTCGGTTTTGTGGCAACCCTGTGGTTTGCGCCTTCGGCTGCCATGCTGTTGCCTCTGCTGGTGCTCGGCTTGCTGAGCGTGAAGCTGGGCGGGCGCATGATCATGTTTGCGGCACCGGCCGTGGGGTTGGGCATTGCCATGCCCATTCATTATCTGCTGCTGCGCTGCCGTTCTGTCCGGCTGAATTCAGGAATGGCGCGGTTGGTTCTTAGTTGCGTGTTGTCGTTGCTGCTTGCCGTGCCCATCTGGGCCCAGATTTCCGCGTTGCCCTATATTCCGTTCATCTCCGCGCCGCACGTGAAGGCCCTGAAGGCCGTGAAGGACGAAACCCCGGCCGATGCAGCCATCTGGACATGGTGGGACTGGGGCTATGCCACGCAGTTCTTCACGCGCAAATGGACATATTCCGACGGTGCGCGGCACAACTCGGACAGACTGTATCCCACGGCGGCCATCTATACGACGGATTCCCCCCGGTTTGCCAACCAGCTCATCAAATACATCATGAATAATGATGAGAATCTCTACTACGCGTGGAAAGGCAAAAGTGCGCAGGAGGTCGAGATCATTCTCGCCGAGCTGAAAGACAGAGACCTGAACCTGTCACTGCCCCGCAAGCAATACCTTGTCGTGACCGTGGATTCATTGAAGCTCGGGGCGTGGATTACCCGCTTCGGCACATGGAATTTCAGAAGAAACTCCATGCAGGGGTATAACGTGAGCAGGCTCGGGAATATCAGGGTTGATCTCAATCAGGGCTATTTTGCGGAAGTGAAGGCGGGCGAGCTTACGCCCGTAGCGGTGGACAGTGTGGATGTCATCGCCGCCGAAGGAGTGGAGCATCACGACTACATACGGCAGAGCGGCATACACCTCATTATCGATATGCTCTCGGGCACGCAGTTCATCATGGACGCTGGCATGTACAAGTCCATGATGGTGCAGATGCTGCTGCGCAAGCCGGATGATCCCGCTCTGGCACCGTATTTCAGGTTGGTTTACGGCAACGGCCACACCCGCATCTTCGAGGTGCTCTGACGGAATTCCGGTCCGGGCTATTCGTGATGGTAGGGGCTGCCCCTGAGAATGGCATCAGCCCTGTAGAGCTGCTCCATCAGCAGAACCCGCGCCATTTCATGGGTGAAGGTCATGGGGGAAAGGCTTATCTTGTGCCTGCAGGCCGCGAGGACGGAAGGTGCAAGGCCGAACGCCCCGCCGATGATGAAGCAGGGGATGCGGTTGCCGTCCAGCGAGATATCTTCCAGAAAACGGGCGAACTTGACCGAGGTGTATGTCTTGCCGTGCTCATCCATGCAGATGGGGATATCGGCAGGGCCGAGTGCGGCCAGAATGCGCTCGCCTTCTTCGGCATTGCGTTCTGCGTTGGGCAGTTTTGCATTGCCGTCCTTGACGATGCACTCCTGTATCTTTATCGAGTGTCCGAGCCGTTTGCGGTAGTGCTCGGCGGCATCAGCCCAGAAGGGCTCCTTGATTTTTCCGACAACGATCAGCTTGATGTGTTTCATGGCGTCCGGATGCGTGGTATGAGGGTGCTTCGCAAAAAGGAACGGCCTGCGCCCGCTGCGCCGGAGGTTGCTTCCTTCGGGATGGTACCCTGTGTGCGGCGATGGCTCAATAACCGATGTGGGATGCAGGGGCAACCCCGGCATTTTCTCCAGACGGAGAACAGAACAGTAGGAGTGCGCATGCAAACGGCTACGCCGGACAGGCTGGATATGGAAACGGCGGTTCGCCTGCTGAGGAACGGAGAAGTGGTGTGTTATCCCACTGAGACGTTTTTTGCCGTGGGCTGCAGCGCCTTTGATGTTTTTGCCATTGAGCGGGTCTTTAAGGCCAAAAAGCGTTCCGGTTCCATGCCCCTGCCTGTGATCATCGGCAGCCGCGAGCAGCTCGGCATGCTCACGGATGTGGATTCCATAACCGTGAACAGGCTGGCCGATGCCTTCTGGCCGGGGTCTCTCTCCATTCTCGTTACCGCTTCCGCTGCTGTTCCGGCCATTCTCACCGGCGAGACCGGCAGGGTGGCCGTGCGCCTTTCGCCCCATCCCGTGGCCCGCGAGCTGTGCCTTGCCGCTGGCGTGCCGCTTGTTTCCACCAGTGCCAACATCAGCGGGCACCCCGCAACCACGCAGGCTGCCGGACTGGAGCCCGAACTTGTTGCCGGCACAGGCGGCGTGCTCGATATGTCGCCCGTACCGCAGGGGGGCAAGGCTTCCACGCTGGTCGAGATAACAGGGCCGGAAACCGTGCGCGTAGTCCGGCAGGGGCCGGTGACCGAAGAAGCGTTGCAGGCGGCAGGCTTCCGGGTGGTGGCATAGGCAGATAGGCTTGCGCGCTGCCTTTGGTTCTGACCGGAAATGAAGATACGGCGACTGCAAAGTACAGGATTTTTGCCCGGATCAAAGCGTGAGTTCAGATCCTTGTACTTTTTTGCCGCTCCGGCGATGACGATGGTCTTCTGTAAAAGTTGTTTTATTTTACTGTGTTGAATGCTTGTTTCGCCGTGTCTTCAGATGTTGGCATGGTGTGTGCTTAAGAAAGTATACCTTCTTTCTTTGGCAAAAGGACGGCCTTGTCGGGTGGCACCGGCAGGGCCGTCCTTTTTTGGTCTCTTTTCCCTTTTGAGTTGGCGGGGTCTCGGTGTATGCTGTCTGTGCAGGAGTATTCAGATGAACAGCGATTCAACTTGCCCGCATTGCGGAAAGCGTGTCAGAATATACCGTAATCCGGTTCCGACAGTGGATATTATAATCCACGAACCGGAGAAGGGCGTGTTGTTGATTGAACGTAACAATCCTCCCTTAGGGTGGGCGTTGCCCGGTGGGTTCGTGGATTACGGTGAGACAGTGGAGGCTGCCGCTGTTCGCGAAGCGTCGGAGGAAACCGGCCTTGCCGTTACGTTGACCGGGCTGCTTGGTGTGTATTCCGATCCGTCACGGGATGCGCGCCAGCATACCATGAGCTGTGTTTTCATGGCTACGGCAGAGGATGTTACTGTGCTGGCAGCCGGTGACGATGCCGGTGCCGCCCGTTTCTTTCCGCTGAATGCCCTGCCGGACCTGTGTTTTGACCATGGCCGCATTCTGGATGATTTCAGAAAGCGGCTGGCACACGATGAAAAAACATCGAGCTGACCATAATCATTGAATTCTTCATCGGGCGGCGTAGCGTCTAATGGATGTGTCCGGTTTTCAGACCGGCCTGCTTCACAGGGGGAGGCAAGCCGTAAGGAGAAAGGGCCAGAGCATGAAGAGGTATGGAAGCAGATGAGACCTCAGGTCGTATTCATTACATCGGAAATGTATCCCTTCTCCAAGACGGGTGGTCTTGGCGACGTTCTCGGCGCATTGCCGCTGACGCTGCACAAGATGGGGATACGCACCGCAGTTGTCACCCCGTTTTACGGGAGGTTGGGTTCGGCGGAATTCGGCGTGCATCTGGCATGGTCCGATTGTCATGTGGGCTACCCGTGGGCGCCCATTACCGCTGACATCTTTCAGGCCAACTTTCACGGCATGCCGGTCTACTTCGTGCATCGCAGCGAATATTTCGACCGGCGCTTCTATTACAATGACCACAAGGGCGATTATTTCGACAACGCGGAACGGTTCATTTTCTTCAACCGCGCGGTCATGGAATTTTTGAAGCGCCTTGGTCCCGCACCGTATATCCTGCACGCGCACGATTGGCAGGCGTCGCTTATTCCGGCCTACCTGCACTACTGGCGGCAAACTGATCCGTTCTGGCAGGATACCCGCAGTGTCATGACCATCCACAACCTCGCCTTTCAGGGCCGTTTTTCCTCACGCCTTTTCGAAGGGGCAGCGTTGCCGCCGCAGGCGTGGTCCATGGACGGGGTGGAATTTTATGGCGACTTCAACTTCCTTAAGGGCGGCATATCCTGCGCTGACAAGATCACCACGGTTTCGCCCACCTATGCCCGCGAGATTCTCACCGACGAATTCGGCTGCGGGTTGCAGGGCGTGCTGCGGGCAAGGCAGCACAAGCTGCACGGCATTTTGAACGGGGCGGATTATTCCATATGGAACCCCGGCAACAACAAGTTCATTCCCTGCAACTACGGGGCGAATGCCCTGAAGGGAAAGCGCAACTGCAAGATAAGCCTCATCAATGAACTGCATCTGGACCCCGCGCTCAAGGATAAGCCCATTCTCGGCTTTATCGGCCGCCTGCGCCGCCAGAAGGGCGTGGACCTGCTCATCGACATTCTGCCGCAACTGCTGAAGCAGGACGTGGGGGTTGTGGTGCTGGGTGAAGGCAATCTGGAAAAAGAGGCCCGCCTGCAGAACATGATGGAAGATTATCCCGGCCGCCTTTCCACCCTTGTCAGTTATACGGAAGATCTTGCGCACCGCATTCAGGCGGGGTGCGATATCTTCCTCATGCCTTCCACCTATGAGCCGTGCGGCCTGACGCAGATGTATGCCCTGCGTTTCGGCACGCCGCCCGTGGCAACGGCTGTGGGCGGGCTGCGCGATACCATTGTGCCGTGGCCGGAAAAGGATGCCACCGGATTCATTTTCAAGGAACCGACCTCCAAGGCGTTTCTGGATGCCGTGACGCAGGCCATAACGGTCTGGAAGACAACACCGGATGCGTGGCAGGCCATGGTGCGCCGGGCCATGCAGCAGGAATTCACCTGGGAGCGTTCCGCTGCCGAATACATAGAACTCTACCGCGAACTGGGAATGCAGTAGGATTCCAAGGATCATATCGATGCAGACGCTGCCTACGTTTATAGAACCCTTCGACCTCTACCTCTTCGGCAAGGGGGAGCACTGGGACCTGTACCGCATTCTGGGCGCGCACCCCGTTGAACAGGATGGGGATGCCGGCTACCGCTTTGCCGTGTGGGCACCCAATGCGCAGGAAGTGCATCTGACAGGCGACCTGAACGACTGGCGATATGGTGAACTGCCGTTGTATCCTGTGGGGTCGTCCGGCATATGGGCGGCGTTCGTACCTGGACTTGGCAAGGGCACGCTCTACAAGTTCGGTATCCGTGGCGAGGATGGCCGCGTAATATACAAGACTGACCCCATGGCCCTGTATGCAGAGATGCGTCCCGGTATTGCTTCCGTCACGTGGGATCTGGATAACCACCAGTGGCAGGATGGTGCATGGATGCAGCGCCGTTTTGATGAAGGCGCGCCCCTGCATGGTCCTGTCTCCATCTACGAGGTGCACCTTGGCTCATGGATGCGCCATCACAACGGGTACGGTGAGCACAGCCCCTTTCTGAACTATGACGAGATTGCCGATCGCCTCATTCCCTATGTGCAGGAAATGGGGTTCACCCATATCGAGATTCTGCCCATAGCGGAGCATCCGCTTGATCAGTCGTGGGGCTATCAGACCAGCCACTATTACGCGCCCACTTCCCGTTTCGGCACGCCTGAAATGCTCAAGAATTTTGTGGATCGTTTTCATCAGGCGGGCATTGGCGTCATTCTGGACTGGGTTCCGGCGCATTTTCCCAAGGACGAATGGTGTCTCGGCCGCTTCGACGGCAGTGCGCTGTATGAACATCTGGACCCCCGCCTTGGCGAGCACCCCGACTGGGGAACCTATATCTTCAATTACGGCAGGCACGAGGTGCGCAACTTCCTGTTTGCCAATGCCCTGTACTGGCTGCGCGAGTTCCATATAGATGGGCTGCGTATAGATGCCGTGGCCTCCATGCTCTACCTCGACTATTCGCGGAAGGAAGGCGAATGGCTGCCCAACATGTACGGCGGCAGGGAAAACCTTGAGGCCATTGATTTTCTCGGTGAGCTGAACCGCGTTGTGCATGCCGAGTTTCCCGGTGCCTGCATGATTGCGGAAGAATCCACGGCATGGCCGGGGGTATCCCGTCCGCTGTATGCCGGTGGCCTTGGCTTTACCTTCAAGTGGAACATGGGCTGGATGCACGACATGCTGAACTACATGCGCAAAGATCCCATCTACCGCCCGCATCACCACAACAGCCTCACGTTTTCCATGCTCTATGCGTTTTCCGAAAACTTTGTCCTGCCGCTCTCGCATGACGAAGTGGTGCACGGCAAAGGAGCCCTGCTTTCCAAAATGCCGGGCGACATGTGGCAGCAGCAGGCCAACCTGCGCGTGCTTTTCAGCTACATGTGGGCGCATCCGGGCAAGAAGCTGCTCTTCATGGGTGGCGAGTTCGGTCAGTGGAACGAGTGGAGCGAAGAACGCGAGCTGGATTGGTGCCTGCGGCAGTTCCCCGCACACGAGGGCATACGCAATCTGGTGAAAGACCTGAACGGTGTGCTGGTGCGCGAACCTGCCATGCACAAGGCCGACCATGACTGGAGCGGCTTCCGCTGGGTGGATATTACCGACTACGCGGCATCGGTCATCAGTTTTCAGCGTATGGCACCGGGTGCAAGACCGCTGCTCTGGATATTCAACTTCACGCCTGTTGTGCGACAGCACTACCGCATTGCCTGTCCCGGCGGCGGGGAATGGCAGGAACTGCTCAACTCGGACAGCGAGCACTACGGCGGCTCCAACGTGGGGAACGACGGCGCGCTCATGGCGGAGCAGGACCATTTCAGCGGCGGGCATTATCTTGAACTGACGCTGCCCCCCTTGGCGGCTCTGTGCTTCACGCCTGTCCCTTCCGGCGGTAAGTAGTTCGGCGAGGTTCAACTGGTCTGGCGTGCGGTTTCTATGAAACCTGCGTAATCTGTGTAATTCGTGTAATCCGTAAAATCCGTGCGGCATGTGTGATGAGTGCGCTCTGTGCCACCCCGTGTGGTGCAACAGAGCTACTATTTGTGAACGGGCGTGCGGTAATTGTGCACTTGTCCCTTGATCATCACACGCTTGCCCAGTAGAAACGCCTGTCGGATTGTCAGCTCTCAACAAGGCGGGAAAACGTATGGAACCGAAGATCATTGTGCACGGCGGCGCGTGGACCATTCCCGCAGATCGCCAGCAAGCGCATATAGACGGCTGCCATGAGGCGGCAGAGCGCGCATGGACCATGCTGCAGCGTGGTGCCACGGCGCTGGATGCCGTGCAGACGGCTGTGAACGTGCTGGAAATAGACCCCACCTTTGATGCTGGGCGCGGTTCCGTGCTTAACAGCGACGGGCAGATAGAAATGGATGCCTCCATCATGGACGGCAGGGACCTGAATTTTGGTGCTGTTGCGGCGGTGCGCCGGTACATGACGCCTGTGGATATAGCCCGCAAGCTCATGGATACGGAATTCTGCTTTCTGGTAGCCGAAGGGGCAGAGCGTTTTGCCCGCGAACAGGGGCTCAAGGAATGTGATCCCCGCGCGCTGGTTACGGAACGCGAACTCAAGCTTTTCGAAACCATCTGCAACCAGCAGGGCTATTGCACCCATAACGCCTTCAAGCCGGTGCCGCAGGGCACGGTGGGGGCGGTTGCCATAGATGCATACGGCAACATGGCCGCTGCCACCTCCACAGGGGGAACTCCGGGCAAGAGACCCGGCCGTGTGGGCGATGCCCCCATCTGCGGTGCCGGTGTCTATTGCGACAACCAGCTCGGCGGGGCTTCCGCTACCGGATTTGGCGAAGGCATCATCCGCACACTCATGTGCCGTTCCGCCTGCGAATATCTCGCGGAAAACGATGCCATGGCCGCTGCCCGCAAGGGCATAGAGCTGCTGCATGCGCGTGTGCAGGGTCATGCGGGCATTATCATGCTCAACAACAAGGGCGAGTACGGGGTGTTCCACAACACCGACCATATGGCCCATGCCTATGTGTTGCCGGATGGCACCATTCATGCCTCGGTACACAAGGACAAGTAGTCGCGGAATTAGCTGAAAACAAAAGCGGGGCACCCATGGTGCCCCGCTTTTTTGTATTGTATTGCGCGTCTTACTTCCGCCGCGACTTCATGTATGCGGCAATACCCATCAGACCGAATATGTAGCCTATGCCGCCCATGATGTCCTGTACCGTGGGGCCATGCTGGGTTTCTTCGGCAAGCTGGCGGCGAATGGGAGCCAGCTTCTTTTCCAGTGCCGCGTCCACGGCCTGCGTGACGATCTGCCGCAGTGCCTCGGCATCCACTCCCGCACCAAGTGTGGCGGAAGTGCCGGAAGAGGTGGGAGCGTCCGCTTCCATGAAGGGAGGCATGTCGCCACCTGAATCATCCGCCGCATGCTGCGCTGCCGGGGCTTCCGTTGCTGCACCGGCATATTCGGCTGCGGCAATGGTCCACGTGTTGGCGTGCCCTTCACCGGCATTGAGCGTGAGCAGAATATCGGGCTTGCTGCTCAGCACATCTTTGGAAAGGGTAAAACTCCATATGCCGTCCGCGCCGGTGTCACCTTCCGCCAGCAGGGCTCCGGTTGCCTTGTTCGTGGCGGTTACATGGCTTTTCTGCGCCTTGTTGCCGCTGCTGAACGTCGCTTCGGTATGAATGGTGGTGCCTTCCGCCCACGCGAATATGTTCACGCGGTGGGCATATGCAGCTGAGGCTGCAAGCAGGGTGAGGAGCAGGGCACATATGATGCCGGTGAGCCGGTGAGCGGAAGACGGATGCGACATGGATACCTCCGGAGTGGTCGTGTCTTTTGCGTGTGACGGTATCCCTATTCGTGCTACTGTGCAAGTGGGGATGAAATAAAATGAGCAGGTTACCGTTTGGGCACTCAGGAATTTTCATAAATCCCTTTACAGGGTTTACCTGCTGGGGTACTGAGTATTCAAACAGCTAGGGGAGCCGGAGCTATGCATGCATGGCGTCGGCTGAGAGTGGGCCAAGCCCAGACCCTTCGAACCTGACTCGGTTGATACCGGCGTAGGGAAGCTGCAGCAACTACTACTGTTGCCGTAACGCTTACCTCATTCAGGTAGGCGTTTTTTTTATGGCTTTTCCCCTGAGGAGAAGCAGACAATACAAGCTGGGGGAGCCTGCCGGAGTATGCAGGCTGAGAGTGGATGGTATCCAGACCCCTTGAACCTGACGCGGTTTATACCGCCGGAGGGAAGCTGTCCGCAGTTGCGGTATACGGGCTTGCCTCTTGGCAGGCTTTTTTTCTGCCGTGGAACAGGAGGAAAGGATGACTATTCGGGTAAACGGAGAAACAACCGAATGCGCGGATGGCCAGACCCTGCTCGAATTTTTGGAGGGCAGGGGGCTGAATGTGCGTTCCGTGGTGGTGGAGCATAACCGTTCCATCGTAGTGGCTGATGACTTTGGAAGCGTCCGGCTTGTCGCCGGGGATGAACTCGAAATCCTGCACTTCGTAGGAGGGGGCTAATGGAACACAGCAACAACAACGATCCTCTGGTAATCGGTGGCATCCAGCTGCAAAGCCGGTTGTTCATCGGTACCGGGAAATACGGCTCTGATGCGGTCATCCCCGATGTCTGTCGCGCTTCCGGTTCGCAGGTCATTACAGTGGCCCTGAGAAGGGTGGATATGAATGCCGCCACGGGGAATGTGATGCAGCATATTCCTAAGCACATGCAGCTCCTGCCCAACACTTCCGGTGCGCGCGATGCCGAAGAGGCGGTTCGTATCGCTCGGCTGGCACGCGCCGCCGGATGTGGCAACTGGATCAAGATCGAAGTGATTTCCGACAACCGCTACCTGCTGCCGGATGGCTACCAGACTGCGCGTGCAACGGAAATTCTGGCGAAGGAAGGCTTTGTGGTGCTGCCCTACATGAATCCGGACCTCTATGTGGCCCGCGATCTCGTGAATGCCGGGGCCGCCGCAATCATGCCGCTGGGGGCTCCCATCGGCACCAACCGTGGCATTCGCACCCGCGAGATGATCAGCATCCTCATTGAGGAATTTGATGTACCCGTCGTTGTGGATGCGGGCATCGGCAAGCCTTCTGAAGCCTGCGACGCCATGGAAATGGGCGCAGATGCCTGCCTTGTGAACACGGCCATTGCCACGGCGGGCGACCCCGTGGTCATGGCAGATGCCTTCGGGGCGGCAGTGCGTGCCGGACGACAGGCGTTTCTTGCCAAGGCGGGACCGGTTCTTACCGGCGCGGCTGCGGCATCCTCACCGTTAACAGGTTTTCTCGGAGAATAAGAAATGGCGTTTGCACAGGTCATGGAACAGTATGCCGGTCTTGATGTGGCCGGCATGATGGAACGGGTAACCGTGGCGGATGTGCAACGGACTCTTTCGCGGCGGACGCATACCCCCGAGGACCTGCTCGTGCTCCTGTCGCCTGTCGCGGCAGGGCAGCTTGAAGCCATGGCGCAACGGGCGAACCAGCTTTCCGTGCAGCATTTCGGCCGCACGATTCAGCTGTTCACGCCCATGTACATATCAAACTTCTGCACCAACCAGTGTATCTATTGCGGCTTCAATACCCGCAACTCCATCCGCCGTACCAAGCTGGATGACGAGCAGATACGCCGAGAAGGCCAAGTCATTGCGGCCACGGGGCTGAAGCAGCTGCTGCTTCTGACCGGCGAGGCTCCTAAGATCGCCTCGGTGGAATACATCGGCCATGCTGCAAAGCTGCTGCGCGACCTGTTCCCCTCCATTGGGGTGGAAGTGTTTGCCCTGACGCAGGAAGAATACGAGCACCTGATCACCTGCGGCGTGGACAGCATGACCATGTTTCAGGAGACCTACAACGCGCAGCTCTATCCCAAGCTGCATCCTGCCGGTCCCAAGAGCGATTACGGCTTCCGGCTTGATGCGCCTGAACGTGCCTGCAAGGCAGGGATGCGCGTGGTCAACATCGGTGCCTTGCTCGGGCTTGATGACTGGCGCAAGGACGCCTTCTTCACCGGCCTGCACGCACACTACCTGCAGCATGCGTTCCCCCAGACAGACATCGCCATTTCCTTCCCCCGCATGCGTCCGCATGCAGGCGAGTTTCAGCCTGCCTCCATCGTGGATGACAGGCAGCTCGTGCAGATCATGCTTGCCCAGCGCATTGTGCTGCCCCGTTGCGGCATAACCATCTCGTCGCGCGAGGCTCCCGCATTCCGTGACAACCTTGTTCCCCTCGGGGTGACGAGAATGTCCGCAGGGGTGACCACTGCCGTGGGCGGACACACCAGCGAGGAAGAAGAGGTCGGCCAGTTCGAAATCTCCGATCCCCGCAGCGTGGATGAAATGTGCGCAGCCATTCGTGCGCATGGATACCAGCCCGTATTCAAGGACTGGGAACCGCTTGAAAAGGCTGTTGCCGTGTAACGGAGTTTGTGTGCGCACGGTTTAGGTGACTGTCTGCCTGTCGCGGATACGCCGGCGCAAACAACAGTGAGTCAGCTGTGTGAATGATGTTCGGGTGACTATACGGAGGATTGTGTGAAGGAAGATGCAGGCGTGTCGGCTCCCGGCCAGGATTCGGGGCGGTGTCCCGAAGGGGAGTCCGCTCCAAATGTCTTGCGTGATGTTCCGGAAGCCATGAGCTCTGTTGCGGAAGAATCCACCCTGCTGTCCGGGTTGCGGCGGTATCTGTCTGCAGCCCAGCTGGAGAGGCTGGAGGCTGTGACTGTGGGCATAGCCGGTGCAGGCGGGCTTGGTTCCAACTGCGCCATGATGCTGGCCCGTTCCGGCGTCCGCCGTTTCGTCATTGCGGATCATGATTCCATTGAACCTTCCAACCTCAACCGCCAGTTCTTTTTCGAGGATCAGGTGGGGCGTTCGAAGGTGGCAGCCCTCAGGGATAACCTGCAGGCCATAGATGCCGGAATTCGGGTGACCATCCACCGTCTGGAATTGACGGAAGCCAATATCGACACAGTGTTTGAAGACTGCACGATAGTGGTGGAGGCGCTGGATGGTGTGGAAGGCAAGAAGATGCTTGCCGAAGCCTTTATGGGCCGCAAGGAATTCTTCGTTTCCGCTTCCGGTATGGCCGGATGGGGCGGGCCGGATATGCGTACGCGCCGCATCCGGGACGTGGCGGCCTTTGTGGGCGACTTTGCAAGCGACATAGCTTCCATGCCTCCCATGTCCCCCCGCGTGACCATGGTGGCGGCCATGCAGGCCGATGCCGTCATAAACCACATTCTCGGCCCGTGCAGGCCGGAACAGAAGTAAGCAGGAGACAGCCATGCAGCGTGTTCTCGATACCGATATCTATGCCCTGACGGATGAAGGTCTATCAGCAGGCCGCACCACCATTGAGGTGGCAGACGCCATGCTCAAGGCAGGCATAAAGGTGCTTCAGTACCGCGAGAAGGACAAGAAGGCGGGAGCCATGCTGGAAGAGTGCGTGGCGCTGCGTCGCATGACCCGCGAGGCGGGGTGCACCTTCATCGTCAACGATCATATAGATATTGCCATGCTTGTGGATGCCGACGGTGTGCATGTGGGGCAGGAAGATCTTCCCGTGGAAGATGTGCGCCGCCTCATCGGTCCCGGCAAGATCATAGGCCTGTCTACCCATTCGCCTGAGCAGTGCCGCGATGCCATTGCAAGAGGCGCGGATTATATCGGTGTGGGGCCCATTTTTGCCACGAAGACGAAGAAGGATGTGTGTGCTCCTGTCGGATACGAATATCTGGATTATGTGGTGAAGAACCACGATATTCCGCACGTGGCCAT
Organism: Halodesulfovibrio sp.; assembly: GCA_047972125.1. Classification (GTDB taxonomy): domain Bacteria; phylum Desulfobacterota; class Desulfovibrionia; order Desulfovibrionales; family Desulfovibrionaceae; genus Halodesulfovibrio. The sequence continues at coordinate 15,840 of JBKEAK010000205.1, read as the reverse complement.
AGGCGGCATAAAGCTGCATAACGTGGCAGATGTGGTGCGGCATGGTGCCCGTTGCTGCGCACTTGTTTCCGAGATCGTCGGCGCAGATGATATTGCCGGAATGGTCGCCCGCCTGCGTGCGGAGATTGCGTCTGCCCGGTAAACGTTTGCAGATATATCCGGCCGCCTGTTTTTTGCGCAAGGCATGCGCTACAGTCGAAATTCACATTTTTTTACAAAATCTTTTTTTAGCGCAACGTTAGCTTAGGCACAATTACAGTAGTGATTGTGCCTTTTCTTTCGAATTGTTGTGTAAGGTTTGGGAGTAGTTACTGTTTCTTGCTCGGTATTACTGCATTTTTTCGGTGTTGCACTTTATATCGTATTTGCGTATGTCCCCTTCGCTGATTGGATGACAGGTTTTTCTGTGGGGGTGACAGAATTACCTGTGGGGGACTTGCAGTTTCGTAACGGAAACCGCTGCTACAGGTGGGGGAAGAGACACTTACACTCGGGATATGACAATGAAGAGTGCATCACGCCTTGCGGTATTTTTGCTGCTGGCTATCTGCATGCAATTCGGCGCCGTGAAGGCGGCGGATAATTTGGGGGAAAGGACTGATCCTGCGGTTATCAGGATCGGATTCAGCGAATACCCTCCCGTACGCATGGGCGACAGGCCCGGGACCGAATGCGGCATAGAAACGGAACTGCTCCGTGAACTGTGCAGGCGCATGGGGCTCCGGCCGGAGTTTGTCCATGCTCCCTTCGTGCGCAATCTAAAATCCATGGAAGACGGGTATATCGATCTTATGATCGGTGTGCTGCGCAGGCCGCAGAGAGAGCAGTATATGCACTTTGTCGAGCCTGCATACGTTGACGACGTGCGGTATATCTTCTGTCTCCGCAAAGGAAATGAGGGACGCCTGCAATCCTATGAGGATCTGCGTGGCATGACCATCGGCATAACGAACGGCGCAAAGTATTTTCCGCAGTTCGACGATGATGATTCCCTCACCAAGGACGAGGTACGTACTGTCTACCAGAACGTGGAAAAGCTCCTCAAGGGCCGGATTGATGTCTTTATTGGAGAAGAATGCATGGTGAAGTACATTCTCCGGCGTAAAGGGCTGCAGAACGTGATTGCCATGGCGCCATACCGGTTCAGCCTGCCGCAGCAGGTCTTCATTACATTGTCCCGACAGTCTCAGTTTTTCCCAAGGGCAGACGAGTTTTCCCGCCATATCAAGGCAATGAAGGCTGACGGAGCGATGAGGAAGTTTTCTGAAGATTTTTTTGATTCGCTTTCTGTCAGCTCTCACTAGCTCTGACTGCTAAAGCGTTTTGCTGAAGTCCATCCGGCCGGACATGGGGGCATGGTCCCGGGCGGGTGATGATAGGAAGATAAGGATACCATCTGATGAGACTCATGGTGCGGATGAAATTTCTCGTCATTTTGGTTTTGCTCCTGCGCGGTACTGCGTGGGCAGGTGAAATCAAGGTGGCATATACCGATTATGCGCCCTACAGAATGACCCGGCCAGACGGGAGCAAGTATGGCATTGATATCGATTTTCTGAACGAGCTTGCATCGCGGCTCGGCTATACCGTTGTGTATGTGGACTGCCCCTTCGAGCGTGGGTTGAGCAGCATGCAGACCGGCAAAGTCGATATCATGACGGGGATGCTCAGCAATCCCGAGCGCGAGGAATACATGTACTTTGTCCAGCCTCCCTACAAGAGGGGGGCGGCCAAGGCCTTTTATGTAAAGGCGGACAGCGGCATTTCCATTGAACAGCACGAAGACCTGTATGGTAAGCTGGTGGGCGTGATAGGCGGTGTACGCTATTACACGGCGTTTGATGAGGACCCGCGGATACGAAAGGAACGCGTCATCACCTTCAGCCAGAATATCAAAAAACTGGTGAACAACAGGGTGGATGTGGTTATCCAGACAGAGATTGTGGGGGACTATATTCTGTCCCATCTGCCTGAAGGCGGGCAGGTGGTGAAGGCCGTGTTCCGTAACCAGGATTCGCAGCAAGTGTATCTGGCTATTTCCCGCAAATCACCGCTTTTTGCTCAGCGTGACCGGATTGCCGAGGTGCTCAGGGATATGCAGGCAGAGGGCTACTGGGAAACCTGCCTTCGCAGATATATGCATGTGGGCGGAACCCCCGGTCTTGCGACTGTGGTACCGCATTAGAAGCTTCAGTCTGAAGTCATAAAAAAAGGCCGCCCGTGGGCGGCCTTTTTCATTGGTGCGTATTCCCTTACTGCCAGGGAGTGGTGGGGAACTGGCTGCCGAGCTGGGTATCCAGCATGGCGCTTGCAGTTTCGCGAACCACGGTACAGTGATAGGCGCGCTTGTCGGCAGAGCCTATCTTGGGCAGCAGGTTGATGCCGAAGCGGACAGCATGTGCTGCAATGTCCACCATGGCGAAGAAGAATACCGTGAAGGGGCAGTAGTGCTTCCAGAAGTAGAGCTGTTCGCTTCTGGTGCGGGCGCGTACAACACCTGCGCCGTAGAGGGAGAAGTCGGCAGGCTCGTCCTTCATGGAGAACTTGTCCACAACCTTGGCGCTGGCCTGAGGCACAAAGGCCACCTTCCATACGGGGTTCAGGGCCTTGCGGGCGCGGCGGCACAGGTCCATGTCGGCAAAACCGCCGAAGAAGCGCTCATCAAGCTTGCCGATGTTGCAGAAAAGGGCCTTGCGGACCACGGCAAAAGCGAAGGTGACAGCGGGTACTTCCTTGGGCTGGCTCGCCTTGCCCTTGCAGCGGCAGGCAATGCCGAATGCGGAAGCGAACTTGGAAACACAACCGGGCAGGCGGCGTGCGCCTCTGAGGCCGAAGCCCTTCTGGTCCACAATGCGGCCGCCGGCAATGCCGCAGCTGGTGTTGGTTTCCATGTAGTCGAGCAGGCGGCGTGCGGAACCGGCTTCCAGAGCGACCTGCGGTGCCACGAAGAATACGAGGTCGCCTGTAGATGCCTGAATGGCCTGGTTGGCAGCGGCGGCAAAGCCCTTGTCGCCGGTATTGCGGATAAGAGAAATTTCAGCGCATGCGCTCTTGGCAGCTTCTGCAGTCTGGTCGCAGGAAGCGTTATCCACTACGATTATTTCGCTTTCAACGCCCAGGGGGGCGAGATCGGTAGCCGTTTCATGAACAGATTCAAGACAGCTGCCGATGAACTTCTTCACATTCTTTGCAACGATGACAAAAGAGATTTTCATTGTCGTATTTCCTTGATTAGCTTTTCACCAGCCCCACACTGCCGGCGATGGGCGTTATTGCATCAATGGCGATTTGAAAGAACGCCCCCAGATCCATGTCCAGTTTCTCGCATTCCCGTATGCGATCCCTGTTCACGCTTGCGGCAAACGCCTTGTCCTTCATTTTTTTCTTCAGGCTTTTGGGTTCCATGCCGTTCATGCCTTCAGGACGGACAAGTGCGTTGGTGCATACCAGTCCCGTAGAGCTCTCTGCGCAGCGCAGTGCGTAGTCGAGCCGGGTGGTCGGCAGATGGTTGGTATATTCGGAGTTGTGGGCACGTATGGCAGAAAGCGCTTCCTCGGGTAAGGCGTCCTTCAGCAGTTCCATGGCCAGAAGTCCGTGTTGTTCCGGGGTGTCCTTGGTGCGGGGAAAGTCGATGTCATGCAGCAGGCCGGTAAGGCCCCACAAATCTGCATCTTCCTTCAATGCGACAGCCAGTTGGCGCATGACGGCTTCCGAGGTGACCGCATGATGCACCAGATGTTGTTCCGGCTGCAGACTCAGCAATAGTTGGTAGGCTTCGTCACGAGTGATCATCAACATCTCCAGATGGGCTGGCGTTTGGATGCCAGCCTGTGAAAGATTTCTCATAATCGCGATTGGCGCGGATGACAACCATATATTCGCTTTGTTGACACAGCTCTCATAAAAGTCGAAAAGAAGGGGTTGTTTGCATGAATGATATATAGCCGGAGAGTTTTTTCTCCGGACCGCCATATTTTCCAGATACTGCCTGTGCGGCAAAAAGAGAAGGCCGATGGGATCAATTCTTGGTATTAAGTTCCGTGAATACGGACAGATATATTATTTTGAAAAAAGTGATTTCGAGGTAGCCATCGGCGACCGGGTCATCGTGAAGACCGATCAGGGGCAGGGGCTCGGCACCATTGTCTCTGAACGGGATGATGTGCCTGAAGATGCCGAGACCGAAGAAATCAAGCCGGTTCACCGACTGGCGACCAGTGAGGATTTTGAGCGCGATCAGGAAAACGAACTTCTTGCCCGCGAGGCCCGTCAGTTCTGCGTTGACTGCATCCGTTCCCGCGATCTTGAAATGAAGCTGGTTGATGTTGAAGTCTATTTCGACCGCAGCAAAATCGTTTTTTATTTCACCGCCCCGGCCCGGATCGATTTCCGCGAACTGGTCAAGGATCTGGTGAAGAACGACCGCACCCGCATCGAACTGCGCCAGATTGGCGTGCGTCATGAAACGCAGATGATAGGTGCAGTGGGCAACTGCGGCATGGTCTGCTGCTGCCGTCAGTTCCTGCGTACCTTTGCTCCCGTGACCATCAAGATGGCCAAGGAACAGAACCTGGTCCTCAACCCCGCCAAGATTTCCGGCATTTGCGGGCGTCTTTTGTGCTGCCTTTCCTATGAGCAGGAGAACTACGAAGAATTTTATCGTGCCTGCCCCAAGCTGGGCAAGAAGTACCAGACGGCAGACGGCCCGGTTAAGGTGCTCCGTGCGAACATGTTCCGCAACAGCATTGCCGTGTTGACGGAAACCAACGAGGAAAAGGAAATTCCTTTGGAGGATTGGGAACAGCTCAAACCTTCGCGCCCTGATCAGGCCAAGCAGGATGCTGCCCGTGCCGCTGCCAAGCGTGCCGCCCGCGAGGCCGAGCTTGCAGCTGATGACGCAGCAGAAGACGGAACGGATGACGGGGGAAATGTCGCGCCAAATGGCGTGACGAATGATGTGCCAAATGATGTTGTGGTCGATGGGGCTGATGAAGCCTCTGTCGATGCCGCAGCAGTTGTCCCCGAAGGTGTGGCACCCGAAGAACTGGCCGCCGTGGGCACCGAATCCGAAAACGGTGAGGTGATCGAGTCCGGCCCTGAAGATGCAGAACCCGCACAGGGAAGCGCACCTGTTGCCGAAGCTTCCGGCGCAGCCGCAAATGCAGGCGAACCCGCAGCCGCAGAGCCGGTGCAGGCTCCCTCTGCAGTGGACCAGCAGGCTCAGGCTTCTGCCGCCCCTGCTTCCGGTCAGGAGGCACCTGCCACCCCTGACAAGCCGTCCAAGGATACGCGTCTTGCTCCCCTGCGCAAGCCGGTGAAGAGCGCGGACCCTTCCGCCAGAAAAACCAGCAGAGGCCGTCGCAAACGCAAGCGCCGTCCCTCTTCCGGTGGCGAAGATTAGCAGCCACGTTCTGCCCGTGGGCAGCGTGCACCATCGACCAATACCGGCATTCCGTGCCGTTATGCCATAATGAAATATCCGGAACCCCCGGTGCGGCTTGACCCGCCGGGGGAGACCTGAGGAGAAGTTTCGTGCAGTCCTTCTATATTACGACCCCCATTTATTACGTGAACGCCAAGCCCCATCTCGGTCACGCCTATACCACCATCATTGCGGACACCATGCGCCGCTTTCAGGCTGCCATAGGCAAGGATACCTACTTCCTGACCGGAACGGACGAGCACGGCGACAAGATCGTGCAGGCTGCCGAAAAGAACGGCTGTTCGCCGCAGGAATATGTGGATTCCATCAGCGCATTGTTCCGCGACCTGTGGCCGCATCTGAATATTTCCAATGACGACTTCATCCGCACCACGGAACCCCGCCACAAGAAGGTGGTGCAGGACGTGCTGCAGAAGGTGTATGACAACGGCGACATCTATTTCGGTGAATACGGCGGACACTACTGTTACGGCTGTGAACGCTTCTACCCCGAAAAGGAGCTGGAAAACGGGCTGTGCCCCCAGCACCAGACCAAGCCCGAGTACATTGCCGAGAAGAACTATTTCTTCCGTATGTCCAAGTATCAGGATTGGCTGAAGCAGCACATTCTGGATAACCCCGATTTCATCCGCCCCGAGCGGTACCGCAACGAAGTGCTTTCCCTGCTGGAAAGCGGTGCGCTGGAAGATCTGTGCATCTCCCGCCCCAAGTCGCGTCTGGAGTGGGGCATTGAGCTTCCCTTCGACAGCAACTTCGTCACCTATGTGTGGTTCGACGCGCTGCTGAACTACGTGACTGCGCTCGACTGGCCCGACGGTGAAAAGTTCGGCAAGTTCTGGCCCGGCGTGCAGCACCTTGTTGCCAAGGACATTCTCAAGCCTCACGCCATCTTCTGGCCCACCATGCTCAAGGCCGCCGGTTTTGAGCTGTATAATCATCTGAACGTGCACGGCTACTGGCTGGTGCGCGATACCAAGATGTCCAAGTCTATCGGCAACGTGATCGAGCCGTTGGATATGGTGCAGAAGTACGGGCTGGACGTGTTCCGCTATTTTTTGCTGCGCGAAATGCACTTCGGCAGTGACGCCAGCTTCTCAGAAGAGGCACTGGTTTCCCGCCTGAACGCGGACCTTGCCAACGACCTTGGCAACCTGTTCAGCCGTGTTCTTTCCATGAACACCAAATATTTCGGCGGTGTCATTCCCGCCCCTGCGGAGTATCTGCAGGACGATATGGATATCCGCGAACTGGCCGTCAATTCCATGCGCAACTTCCAGCAGCTGTTCGAGAACGTGCGTTTCTCCAACGGTCTGGAATCCCTGTGGGAACTTGTGCGTGCCCTGAACAAGTACGTGGATACCTGTCAGCCGTGGACCCTGTTCAAGGAAGGCAATCTGGAACGCCTTGGCACCGTCATGTACACCCTGCTGGAGTGCATGCGCAAAGTTGCCGTGCACCTGTGGCCCGTCATGCCCGATTCCGCTGACAAGCTGATCACCCAGCTTGGCATTCCCTTCAAGCCTGCGGATATCAATCTGCCTGCCGAAGCGGAAAGCTGGGGTGGCCTGCCTTCCGGAATCAAGCCTGCACCCGGTTCCAACCTTTTCCCCAGAGCTGATCTGGATGCCCTGCGCAAGCAGTCGGAAGAAGGCAAGCCTGCAGCGGCCAAGGATGAGAAGAAGGGCAAGGAGCAGAAGAAGGCAGATAAGCCCGCACCGGCAGAACCGGTCGAGATTGCTCCCATCGACTTTGAAGACTTCCAGAAGGTCGACCTGCGTGTCGGCACCGTGCTGCTGGTTGAGAACCACCCCAAGGCAGACCGCCTGTACCGTGTGGAGATTGACCTTGGTGAGGAAAAGCCCCGTCAGGTGTGTGCAGGCATCAAGGAATTCTTCACGCCCGAGCAGCTTGTCGGCAAGCAGGTGGTGGTTGTAGCCAACCTCAAGCCGAGAATGCTGCGGGGCATTGAATCCCACGGCATGATTCTGGCGCTGAAGACGGAAGAGGGCATGCAGCTGCTTACCGCAACGGGGACTGTTCCTACCGGAACCAAGGCGTCCTAGTTTAGCTCCCCTTTAGCTACTCGGTTTAGCTACCGGTTCAGCCTTTTGGGATAAGAAATGTAAACGGCCTGTCGCAAGACAGGCCGTTTTGCTTTAGTAAAACGCACTCCCGTTAAGCCGGAACTGGGGTCCAAAACGGATTGTTATCGCTTATACGAGGTGCAGGAACGTTAGGTTCCTGCCCGGCGGAGCCAAAAAATATCAGAAATGACTCTGTCAGCAGTTTTTAAGCGCTTACTCACATAGGATCAGACACGGAACCCGATGGCCGAGGCAAACCTGCGCGCTCCGGCTGACCGGAAGCCGGTTTCCCACAGGAAGTTCTGCACGGCCCACAGGTCTGCGTGCGGCAGCAGGGTTCTTGCCCGCTCCACAATGGATGCGGCCCGTTCCCACTGCCTGTCGGCATCCTTGGTCTCCGGTTCCGAGGCGCTTGCGATGAAGCGCAGCAGGCGCATGGTCAGCCAGTTGGTTATCACTTCGCGCCCGCCGCCGATGAGCAGCCCGCTGTCTGTTAGAAACTGCGCAAGTTGCCTGCGCTGGTTGTCCGAAAGGCCGGGGTGCTTCATGTAGGCCACGGCCAGTGCAGGGGCGTTGGCCTTCCAGTGGTGGCCCATGGGCTGGTCGTGCTGCGCTTCCACCCATGGCTCGAACAGGGCCACGGCATTGGCGGCATCCTCTTCAAAGGCATCCAGCCGCTGGGTGTTGGCAACCTCCATGGCGCGCATGGCTATGGCCTGCCGTTTGTTTCTGGGCAGCTCCGTGTAGCGCAAGGTCTGCCTGCTGCCATCCTTGCCGGTGAGGGTGATGGCGGTTTCGTGAATGGTTCCGGCCTTGGGCGGTGTCCATTCCCATTCCACGGGCGAGCCGTCCGGTTCGTTGGCCCAGCGGATGCGGGCCTCACCTGACAGACTGCCGCCGACAACGTCCGTGGGCAGAATGGTAACGGTGATATTGGGCCATTGGACCGTATTCCTGATGTTGGGGCAGGGCAGTCGTTTTTCTGCCCACAGACGCAGCATGGCCTGCAAAATGATGCTGGCCTTGGTTTCACGTCTCGGTAGTACATGGTTTTCAAAAATGGTGCGGCCGGTGCCTTCTTCCTGCTTGTTCGAGCGGGCTTTTTCCAGAATGGCGGCAAAGTCGTTTTCCAGCGTGGGGCCGTCTGTCCCCTTGAGTATCTCCATGGCGCGCAGGGCATAGGTCATGCCGTTTATGGGCTCAATGCGCGATATTTCGTCAAAGAACCACGCGCAACTGGCAAAGGATGCGAGTGCCTGCTCCTGCATGGCAAGTAGTTGCCACGCCTTTTTTGTGGCCTCGGGCGTGAGGTTGGGGGCAAAGTAGTCCGCTGCAAAGGCCTCGCGGCGCATGGAACCGGCAAGAATTTCGCCATATTCCTCAAGCGCGGCGGCCTTGTCTTTGAAAAGCGTCTTGCCTTCGGATTCCATGTGGGCATCAACCGCCCGGTTCACCATGTCCAGCGCTTCGCGGAGGGGGGCACGCCATTCCTGATTCCACTGGGGGTGCCCGCCGTCGGTACAGCCGCAGTTGCTCCGCCAGCGTTCAACGCCATGGGCACAGCTCCATGCGCTGGGCTCGTGGATGCGCACTTTTCTGGTAGGCGGGTTCAGAGCAAGGTAGGTGGCGTAGTTGGTCAGACGCAGGTCGTCTCTGCCTGAGATGGCCTGACCGAGCGTGTAGGCAAGGGCCATTTCGCCGAAGGTGAAGTGATGGCCGTATGTTTCGCCGTCGGTGCACACCGTGAGCAGACCGCCGTTGGCTGCGCCGTTCAGCTTTTGCCAGAATGTTTCTCCGTCCTGCAGGAGTCGCTCAAAGGCAACTGCCTGAGACAGGGGGCCGTTGTAGAAGAAAACGGCAATGCTTCTGCCGGAAGGCAGCTCGATGCTGTAGGGCACGGAGATATCCATTTCTCCGCCATGCACGGGCCGCCAGTTATCCTGTTGGTCGCCTGAACCAGATTCCGCCACTGCTGCGGCCTGATGCGGGGAAAGGATGGTGAACAGAATTCCCTGTCGGGCCAGTTCTTCCAGTGTGGCGGTGTCTGCGGCGCATTCGGCAAGCCACATGCCTTCCGGCTCCCGCCCGAAGCGGGCGCGGAAGTCTGCACGGGCCCATGCTATTTCAAGCCTCTTGTCCTGCGCAGAGGCAAGCGGGAGAATGGTGTGGTGATATACCTGGGCCATGGCGTTGCCGTGTCCCCAGCGGGCAAGGCTTATGCGGTCCGCTTCCAGCATCCGCTGGTAGGTGGAGCTGTCGTTGCGTTCCATCCATCCCAGCAGAGTGGGGCCGGCATTGAAGCTTATCCACTCGTAACAGTTCAGAATATCCGTAATGCGTCCCTCGCTGTCCATGCGTCTGGCCCATGCAAGCGGAGCATAGCTTTCCCGTGTTATACGCTGGTTCCAGTTCAGGCTCGGGGCGGCGCTGTCCTCGGGAAAAATTTCTCCCATCCATGGGTCCTCGCGGGGAGGCTGATAGAAGTGTCCGTGAATACAGAGTTGTCGGGGCATACGATGATACTCCTGAATTTGGGCGGATAATATATCATCTATATCATCATTTTATTTTGCTGGGGAGTCATTATATCTTCACGATTCCGAAATAGGATCATGCCGCAAGACCGGTTTGTTCGGGGAGGAGTATATGGCAAAGAGCACTTTTGAAGGGCTCGACTATCCCGTGAAAGGGGTGTTTACCACCGACCGGGAGATGAAGATAGGGTTTGGTGCCACGAAGCGTACCGTCATGCAGAATGTGCTCGTGTTCGTGGAACAGGATGAAGGGGGGCGGATTTATGGGCAGGTGATCAACGAAAATGATATTCCCTCCGGCGAGCGGTTTGTCATTTCGCAGGAAGAACTGCTTGAAGCATATCTTCCCGACCCCTCGGTTTACCATAAGCGGGTGTTGCCTGCAGTGCGCAACCTCAACAAGACCATTTCGCGTGCCGAGCGGCACCGCAGCCACGGAGAGTCGTATAGTGCCGAATACGAATTCAGCAATGCCCTGCAGATAGACGAGGAGAATGTGCGTGCCACATTCGGCCTCGGGCTTGTGTATCTGGACAGGGCAGATTCGCAGAAGGCACAGCAGGTGTTTGAGCGGCTCATCCTGCTGGATGCGGCCTTTGAGTCTCCTCACAAGCACATGTTCAACGAGTTTGGCATAAAACTGCGCAAAAATTCCATGTATGAGGAATCGTTGCGTTTCTATGAACGTGCGGCCGAGCTTGCCGGAGATGATGATCACCTCATGTATAATATCGCCCGTTCCCTGCTTGAATCTGGCGACAACGACGGGGCAGCGCGGTACATGCAAAAGGCCCTTGATCTGAACCCGGATTTGCGTGAAGCCCGCATGCTCAGAAAATTCCTTGAAAAAAAGGGCTGACGCGGCGGCATATCATTTTTACACCGGTATAAACCGCTTGTTATGCTAGGGTATTTTAGGGCATAAGTGGAAAAAATGATTGTACACTCACCGTGTGTGGGAGTCACCGCCGCGTGACTGAAAGAACCGGTAGTCAGGGGGAATGACATGGGGGCGGCAAGCAGTGCTGTATCATCCGGAAGCAGTCCGTTTGCAGGTAAACCGCTGAAAGGGGTGTTCTCTCTGGAGCAGTCCGCTGTCATCGGCCATGGCACCACAAAGCGTACCACCACCTCCCTGCAATATTTCTACGTCATGGAAGAGCCGGATGGTCGTTGCTCCATCCGCCTCATTAATTCCAATCATCTGCCTTCCGGCGATGCGGAATATGCCTCCCTTGATCAGGTGATGCAGGACTACACCCCCGAACCGGATTTCTACCACGAGAAGGTGTTCCCGGCCATGCGCGAGCTGGGCAAGACCATTGCCCGCGGCGAGCGGCATCTGAAAAATGGCGAACCCTACAGCGCGGAGCTTGAATTTCTTGCCGCCCTCAATCTTGATGAGGACAACGTGCGGGCCACGTTCGGGCTGGGACTGGCCTATCTTGAGCGGGAACAGGTGGACAAGGCCGATGTGGTTTTCCGCAAGCTGGTCAAGATGCGGGCCGCCTTTGAGCGGGAACACAAGCACATGTTCAACGCCTTTGGCATCAGTCTGCGCCGCAACCATATGTTTTCTCAGGCTTTGAGCTTTTACGCCCGTGCCCAGCAACTGTGCGGCGCGGACGATCACCTTATGTTCAACATGGCCCGCTGCCTGTGCGACGCAGGCGATAACGAGGGCTGCTGCACCTACCTGCGCAAGGCGCTTGAACTCAATCCCCACCAGAAAGAGGCCGCGAGCCTTCTGCGCCTTGTGGAGAGACGCAAGGGATAATCCCCGCTCTTGACGGAAAGGCGATGTTCTGGTTTGCAGTGTTGTAAGGAACAGGCTCTTCCTGTTCGTTGCATCCGGCAGCCGTAGTATCCCGTTTTCACGCGGCATAGGCGTCGGCTGCAGCACTGTGTGTGATAGAGAGCGTCTCCGGCCTGATATTTCTTGCCTTCAACGAACCCGGTTTCCCCCATGAAGTACCGTCAGGATTTCAGACAGAAACAGGCCCTGTTCACCCTTGAGGGAGTGAACACCATATGGGGCACCATTGTGGACGATGCTTCGCTCATGACGCTGCCGAAGCATTACGAAGTTTCCGCCATGGATTCGGACGCCTTCTTCCTGCTCGTGCGCGGCTCCCTGCGGCTTTCCTGCCTCGCGGAAGACGGGCAGGAACGCATTGTCATGCGGATAGGGGCAGGCACGTTGTTCAACGAGGTTGCCCAGCTACACCTCTCGCCCCTGCACGCCTACAGCATGCACACGCTGGAAGAATGCGAGGTGGCCAAGTTTCCCAAGTCACTCCTTGATGACGAGGAATTCTATCGCACCCATCCCGCGCTTATCCGCAACCTTGTCCAGTCCATAGGCATAAAGGCCGGTGCCTTTTTTGCGCAGCTGTTCGATTCCAATCTGCTGGAAGTGCACGGAAGAGTGTGCCGTTCCCTGTATCAGCTGTGGAAGGAGAGCGGAGAGAGCGCCGCATTTCGCCCGAATATTTCGCAGGGTGAACTGGCCACCATGCTCGGCATACACCGCAGTTCGCTATGCCGGGTTGTGCATTCCCTGCGGGAAAAGGGTATAGTGGGCAAGTTTTCCAAGACCCGGCTGGAGATTTTTAACCCCGACCAGTTGCGTGCCGCAGCCGGAGAGGTGTTTCCCCACAAGTTCTAGTTCCTGAATTTGTCGCAGCCTTGCAGCCCGTCGAGATTGATTTCGGCGGGCTTTTCAATTTTTTTGATTGTTCCGTGAAAAAAAAGAGAACGTCTTTTGCTTTTTGTCTCTTTTGAGACAGATTTCACAAGTCTCCTCATGCATGGATGGCATAACGGTTGGAGGTTCCGGCCTGCCGGAAGCCTCTATACATCCATACACAGGAGAAGACTGACCATGTCATTCGACCGGAAGAAGATCAAAAACGTTGTGATGATCATGCTGGATACCCTGCAGTTCAACTACCTTGGCTGCTACGGTAACACCACCATCAAGACTCCGAACCTTGACCGCTTTGCACGCCAGTCCGTGCTTTTCGAAAATGCCTACAGCGAAGGGCTGCCCACCATTCCCGTGCGCCGTGCACTCATGACCGGCCGGTTCACGCTGCCTTACGGCGGCTGGAAGCCCCTTGACCACGACGATACCACGCTCACCGACATCATGTGGGGCCGCAATATGCAGACCGCGCTGGTGTACGACACTGCGCCCATGCGTCTTGCCAAGTTCGGCTATTCCCGCGGGTTCGACTACGTGGATTTCTGCCCCGGTCAGGAACTCGACCATACCTCCTTTGAAAATGAACCCCTTGATCCCGCCCTCAAGCCCGAGGACTACACCTCTGCCTCCATGGTGTGGGACAAGGACGGCAACTTTATTGATGACGACAGCAAGCAGTTGCGGGACGAAATTGGCTGCTTCCTCCGCCAGCAGCAGCATCGCCGTGAAGAGGCCGACTGCTATGTGGCCAAGGTCATGGACAGGGCCGATTACTGGTTGCAGGAACGCCGCGACAAGAATCGTCCCTTCTTCCTGTGGATCGATTCCTTCGATCCCCACGAGCCTTGGGACCCGCCGTCAGTATGGAAGGGCGAACCCTGCCCCTACGATCCCGACTACACCGGCAATCCCATCATGCTGGCACCGTGGACCCCGGTGGAAGGCCGTATCTCCGAACGTGAATGCGAGCACATCCGCGCCCTGTACATGGAAAAAATCTCCATGGTGGACAGATGGGTCGGCCGCGTTCTCGATTCCATCCGCAAGCAGGGGCTGCTTGACGAGACCATGATTGTTGTCATGTCCGACCATGGCCAGCCCATGGGCAATGGTGAGCACGGGCATGGCATCATGCGCAAGTCCCGTCCCTGGCCGTATGAAGAACTCGTGCACGTTCCCCTGATGATGCACATTCCCGGCATTGAAGGCGGCAAGCGCGTTTCTTCCTTTGTGCAGAACGTGGACGTTACCGCAACCATCATGGATGCCTTCGGCCTGCTCGATACCGAGAGCGGCGTCAGCGACCACGGCATGAAGACCTACGGCGCTGAAGATTTTCAGGGCATCAGCCTTATTCCCCTGATGCAGGGCGAGGTCGATTCCGTGCGCGATTTCGCCATTGCGGGCTACTACGGCATGTCGTGGTCCATCATCACCGAAGATTACAGCTACGTGCACTGGCTGGTCAGCGAAGAAGAAAAGAACCGCGCAGACTGCGTGGAGGGTGCCGACAAGACCATGTCTGAAGAGATGTGGACCTGCACGGCAGGCGCCAAGGTGCAGATGCCTGAACATAACGAACTGTATGATCGCCGCACCGACCCCTTCCAGCTGAACAACATTGTGGCGCAGAAGCCTGAAGTGGCCGAGGAGCTGCTGCAGAAGCTCAAGCTCTTCATCGGCGAGCTGCGTACTTCCTAAACCTGTGTCGCACCGGCGGGCATGCGTCCTGCCGGTGCGTTTTCAAACCATGGAGTGAATCATGTTTGTTGAACTGAATGATGCCAACTTCGAGGCCATGGTCGCCGGCACCGCCAGCGGCGTGCTGATTTGCTACAAGAAGCAGTGCCCGCACTGCATGAATATGGAAAAGGTGCTGGAAAAGTTCGCAGCAAAGAATGCGGATGTGAAGCTGTTCAAGCTTGATAGTGAAGAGAATCCCAAGGCTCTTGCGGCCTTTGAATCCGAACGCGCTCCGACCATTCTGGTGATCAAGTCCGGTGCCGTGGCTGCCCGCAAGGCCGGCCTGATGAACCCCAAGGAAATGAAGGCGTTCTTTGAAGCTGCCTAGTCAGTTGCACGGGGCCGTGGCGCGCCCCGAACCGGAGCAAAGCGGGAGAAGGAAATGAAAGAGCAAAACGTGATGGATCTCATAATCCTCGGGGGCGGCCCGGCAGGGATGACAGCTGCCATTTATGCGGCCCGGGCCAATCTGCGGGCCGTGATCCTTGAGGAAAGCGTTACCGGCGGTCTGGTGAATTCCACCTATGTCGTGGAGAATTTCCCCTCATACCCCAGCATCAACGGTGTGGAGCTGATGCAGAAGATGAGGGACCATGTGGACAGCCTGAACGTGCCTGTAGAGGAAGTGTGCGAGATTGAGCGCATTGAACTTGAAGGCGAACATAAGGTGGTGGAAACCGACGAGGCTGTGTATACGGCCCGTGCCGTCATTCTGGCCACCGGCCGCAAGCCCATTCCGCTGGATGTGCCCACTGCCTGTGAGCAGGTGCATCACTGCGCCATATGCGACGGCGGTCCCTACAAGGGCAAGAAGGTGCTGGTTGTGGGGGGCGGTAACAGCGCTTTTGATGAAAGCCTGTACATGCTTTCCATCGGCATAGAGTCTATTGTGCTTACCGAGGTCATGGACCGTTTCTTTGCAGCGCAGGCCACGCAGGATGAGCTGCTGGGAACCGGCAGGGTTGATGCCCGCACCCGTACCCGCGTGGTTGACCTTGTGGTTGAAAACAATGAATTGAAGGCTGCCGTGCTTGAGCACTGCGACAGCGGCGCGTGTGAAACCGTGGCATGCGACGGTGTGTTCGTATTCCTCGGGCAGAACCCCAATAACGAATCCTTCCGCGATGTGGTTACGCTGACGGAAAAGGGATATGTTATTGTTGACCAGCACATGGCGACCAATGTGCCCGGTGTGTTCAGCGCGGGCGATATTAACGACAAGCCGTATCGGCAGATAACCACCGCCATGGCGGACGGCACCATCGCGGCACTTGCCGCTGAACGCTACGTAAGGAGCTAAGGGGAAGCCTATGAATACCACTATGCTGC
>JBKEAK010000204.1:0-9423 GCA_047972125.1 Halodesulfovibrio sp. | reverse complement strand
GCTGTTACCTGAAATCAGTGCAAGCACAAAAGCAAAACGCTGTTACAAGTATGAAATTATCAATTAATATAACCTGTATTGCCCTCGCATGAAACAAAATGAAACTCCATTAAAATGAAGTCGCACTCTATTTTCGCACAAAACGAAACACATGCGCGAAACAGCAACGTGCAAAACCACACTTTTTCCTTTTGCTGAAACGCAGCAGCCCCGCGCACCGTTCCCAACTGGCTGCTACGAAAAGCCTTCGGACAGCCAAGCGCCTGCAGCAAAGTTGTCAATGTGTGTAAAATCACCTCGCTGCAGACTTTACACCTTTTTCGAAAGGACTATGATGAAAGTCCCTTTTCAAGCACAGACTGGTGCAGCCCCCCATCGGGACCGTCTGACGCGGCCATGAGCCGCACAGTTTCCGCCTTTGGCCGCACAGACTGCAGGCCGGGCAGCACCGAAACTGGCCACGGGCAAACCCGACAAAACGGGAGCACATGCCCCGGCGAGAACGAACAATACACAGAGAGCCCTGCGTCAGGTCTGCATCCGGCTGACCGGCAGCAAGCCACACGGCGGGCCTCTCTGACAGATAATTCCACGATAAAGGAGCCCTTATGCCCACATTCTTCAAATATGCCCTGCCCTTTGCACTGCTGGTGCTCATAGGCTGCTCGGAAGCCCCGCCACAAGAACCGAGGGTCATTCCCGCCGTCAAGACAGCCGTGGTCAAAGAGAACCCCGGCGGATTCACCCGCGCCATTGCCGGGGTGGTGGAGCCGCAGGATTCCACAGTGCTCTCCTTCCCGCTTGGCGGCACCGTGCTTGAGGTGCGTCCCAATGTCGGTGACACGGTCACGGCGGGTCAGGTGCTTGCAAAACTGGACGCCGTCACGCTGAGAAACCAGATGCAGAGCGCGCAGGCCAACGTCTATTCCGGGCAGGCGTCCCTGCTGAAGGCCCGCGAGGAATACCAGCGCAAAAAAGCACTGCTGGACAAGGGCTACATATCCAAGTCCGAATTCGATGAGGCAAAAGCCGCCCTTGTTGCACGCCAGAGCGAAACAGAAGTGGCACAGGCTCAGCTGGACAATGCCCGCCGCGACCTGCAGCGCGCCGAGCTGAAGGCCCCCTTCTCCGGCGTTATCGCCAGACGCAGCGTGGAACCGTATCAGGAGGTCAAGGCAGGCGAAGCCCTGTTCACCCTCATGGGTGATTCCGGCCTCAAGGTGAAGATTCAGGTTCCCGAAACCCTCATCGGCTCCATAAAGCAGGATGAAGAAACCGTGGTTTCCTTCCCTGCGCTCAAGGGCGAGGCCATAACCGGCCGCATAACCGAAATCAGCGCACAGGCCGAGACGGGCAATGCCTATCCCGTCAGCGTGACACTGAGCAAGGCCCCTGCGGGACTCAGGTCCGGCATGTCCGCTTCTGTCTCCTTCCGCGCCCATGACAATGTGCCGGTGTTCCTCATTCCCCTGTCCGCGCTGGCCATGAACGAAATTCCCAAGCTTGCGGACAACGGCGGCACAGGCGGCAAAGCGCCCGTCTTCGTCTTCAACGCCGAAAAGCAGACCGTTGCCCTGCGCCTTGTGGATGTGCTGGACCTGCAGGACAACATGCTTGCCGTAACCCGTGGGCTTGCAGACGGCGACGAGATTGTCGTGGCCGGTACGGCTTTTCTGCGCGACGGCATGAACGTGCGCCGCTGGGAACCGGAAACACCCCGCGACAGCATCACCATTCTCAATCGGCCCGTATCCGCCGCCAAGGGGTCCTAGACCATGACGTCACTGGTACGCTTTGCCATAGCCCGGTCGCGCTTTACCCTGCTGTGTCTGCTGCTTGTCATAGTGGCGGGCTCCTTCGTGTATTTTACGCAGGCGCGGCAGGAAGATCCGGAAATAACCATCCGAAACGCGCAGGTTATCGCCCGTTTTCCCGGCATGTCGCCTGAGCGGGTAGAACTGCTGCTGGCCCGGCCCATAGAAGAGGAAATCAAGTCCATGCCTGAGGTCAAGGAGATCAAATCGCTCTCCATGACAGGCATGACCATTGTCATTCCCAAACTGCACGACCGGTATACCGACCTTGACCCCATCTGGACACGGCTGCGCAACAAGATGGCAGACCTGCAGCCCTCGCTGCCGCAAGGCACTGTGGGCCCCATGGTCAACGACGATTTCGGCCGTCTGGCCGTGGTAACGCTGGCGCTGCATGGCGACGACTTCTCGCCGCGTGAACTGCGCTGGACGGCACGCGAGCTGCGCAACCGCTTTGCAGAACTGCCGCTGGTTGCCAAGGTGGACCTCTACGGCATTCAGGAAGAACGCATATGGCTTGAGGTAAACCCGGCCGAACTGCACCGCATAGGCATGGACCCCGCCCTGCTCGTCACACAGCTCAAGAACCACAACATCATTCTGCCCGGCGGCAATCTTGAAGCCGGAGACCTGTCGCTGGTGATAGAGCCTTCCGGCAACTTCCAGTCCGTTGACGACATCCGGCAGCTTCCGCTCATGCGCCCGGACAACGGGGGCATTGTCTACCTCGGCGACCTTGTGGAGGTTAAGCGCACCTATACCGACCCGCCGCAGTCGCCCGCCTTCTTCAACGGGCACCCCACCGTGGTGCTCGGCATTTCCATGGTGACCAACACCAATATTGCCGAACTTGGCGAGCAGGTTTCTGCCCTGCTGCCCGAAGTGCGGGCCACCCTGCCCCTCGGCATGCAGCTGGATGTGATGAACTACCAGCCCGAGCTGGTTGCCGAAGCTGTGCACAGCGCCACCAGCAACCTCATGCAGACCATTGCCGTGGTGCTTGTGGTGGTCATGGCCTTTCTCGGCTGGCGCATAGGCCTGATTGTGGGTATGGGCGTGCCGCTGACCATCTTCGTGGTCATGGTGGGCATGTCCATCTGGGGCATTGCCCTGCACCGCATATCCATTGCCGCCATCATCGTGGCACTGGGACTGCTGGTTGATAACGGCATCGTTGTAGCCGAGGACTTCAAAAGCAGGCTGGACAGCGGAACAGAGCGATTGCAGGCCGCCCTTGCCTCGGCGCGGAGTCTGGCCATTCCCCTGCTCAACAGCTCGCTCACGACCATTCTGGCCTTTCTGCCGCTCATGCTGGCGCAGAACTCGTCCGGCGAGTTTCTGGCCTCGCTGAGTCAGGTGGTCATTCTGGCGCTTCTGGCTTCGTGGTTCCTTGCCGTGGTGTTCACCCCGGCCTGCTGCTACTGGTTCATCCCCGCTGCCAAGCCCGCGCCCAAGGCGATGCCCGTCGCGTCAGTGACGACAACGGCTTCAGGGGCAGCAGCCGCAACGACAACTGTGACGACAGAGAAGACCTCCAAGGCCTCCGGTCACGGCCTGTATGAACGGCTGCTCCGCCTGTTCCTGCGGCACAGAATATCCTTCTGCGGAGTCATTTTGGCCCTGTTTGCAGGCTCCCTGCTCATGTTCGGCATGGTCAAGCAGCGGCACATGGCCCCTTCAGAGCGCAACCAGTTCACGGTGTATCTCACCCTCCCCGCCGGGAGCAGCATAGAGAGCACCATCACCGCCTCGGAAAAGCTGGCGCACTGGCTTGCCGACAAGGAGCAGAATCCCGGCGTGACGGACAGCGTTGCCTACGTTGCATCCGGCGGACCGCGCTTCTTCCTTGCGCTGCAGCCGCCGGACCCCATGCCGCATTCGGCCTTCTTTATCGTAAACACCGAGCGGTATGAGGACGTGGCACCGGCCATGCGCCGCGTGGACAACTTCATTGCGCAGCACCTGCCGGAAGCATCCGGTCGTACGGAATCGCTGTTCCTCGGCCCCGCCCCACTTGGCACGGTGGAACTACGCCTGTCAGGGCCGGATATTCAGACGCTGATGGTGCTTTCCAACAAGATGCAGGCCGCGTTCGCCTCCATTGACGGCTCCATGGCTGTCAGAAGCGATTGGGAAAACCCCGTGCTGAAGATACGGGTGCGTGTGGATCAGGAACGGGCTGCCCGTGCAGGCCTGACCAGCATAGAGATTGCCCGCTCGCTCTCCGGCGGTCTGGACGGCTATCAGGTCTCCGATTACCGCGAAGGCGACACGGTCATTCCCATAGAATTCCGCTCGCAGCAGAGCTTCCGCGACAATCTGGACAGGCTGCGCACGCACGAGGTCTATTCCCAGACCCTGCAAGCCCCTGTTCCCCTGACCCAGATTGCAGACCTGCAGGGCGAGGTGGAACCCAGCCAGATTCGCCGCTACGACCAGCAACGCACCGTAACCGTGGCCGGAAAGCATGAAACCATGGGTGCCAGAGAGCTGTATGACGCCCTCAAGCCCCTGCTTGCGCAGATAGACATGCCCCCCGGCTATACGCTGGAACCTGCCGGTGAAATTGCCGACTCCAGCGAATCGCAGGCAGAGCTGTTCCGCTATGCCCCCCACTGCCTGCTGGGCATTGTGGCGCTGCTGGTGCTGCAGTTCAACTCGTTCCGGCGCATGGGCATTGTCATGAGCACCATTCCGCTCATCCTCATCGGGGCGGTGGCAGGGCTGCTCGCCTTCGGGGCGCACTTCGAGTTCACGGCCATGCTGGGCCTGTTCTCGCTGGCGGGCATTATCATCAACAACGGCATTGTGCTCATAGACCGCATAGATCAGGAGCGGGACGAGGGGCTTGGCATTGACGAAGCCGTTGTGCAGGCCTGCCTGAGCCGGTTGCGGCCCATTGCCATAACCACGGCCACCACGGTCATAGGCCTTGTGCCCATGGCCCTGTTCGGCGGCCAGTTCTGGTATTCCATGAGCATCGTCATCATGTGCGGGCTTGCCGCAGGCACCGTGCTCACGCTCGGCTTTGTGCCCGTGATGTACAGTCTCTGCTTCCTGCCCCTGCGCAAAAAGGAAGCAACAACGGCCTAGCCATCCCGAAACACGTCAGACCTAATGAGGCCCTGTCCGCGTAATGCAGACAGGGCCTCAGATTGATGACAAACTTAGGTTACGCAAAAGGCGGACTTCGTTAAGCCGGGTCTGAAGCCAAATAACGAAATTTTATCGCTTACATAGGGTGCAGGGGGATTATCCCCCTGCCCGCCGGAGGCGAATATAATTCAAAATAGCTTTGCCAACAGCTTAAGGCCCTGCCCGCGTAGTGCGGGCAGGGCCTTTTTACTTTCTTGGTCGAGAATACCGGCTATTTTTTCAGATCGAACCGGTCCAGGTGCATGACCTTGGACCATACCGCCACGAAATCATCCACGAACTTGCCGCCGGAATCGGCGCAGCCGTAGACTTCTGCAATGGCCCGCAACTGCGAGTTGGCACCGAAGATGAGGTCCACGCGGGTAGCGGTCCACTTGGGTGTGCCGGCTGTGCGGTCGCGCCCTTCGAACACATCCGCATCGTCAGCGGAGGGAGTCCAGTCCGTGCGCATGTCGAGCAGGTTGACGAAGAAGTCGTTGCTCAGCACGCCGGGACGCTCCGTAAGCACACCAAGCCGCGACTGGCCGAAGTTGGCACCCAGCGCACGCATGCCGCCGAGCAGCACCGTCATTTCCGGTGCGGTCAGGGTCAGCAGTTGCGCCTTGTCCACCAGCAATTCTTCAGCGGAAACCGAGAATCTGGCCTTGCGGTAGTTGCGGAATCCGTCCGCAAGAGGTTCCAGCACGCTGAAGGATGCCACGTCAGTCTGATCCTGCACGGCGTCGGTTCTGCCGGGGCAGAAGGGCACCTTCACGGTATGTCCGGCATCCTTTGCGGCCTTTTCCACGGCAGCGCAGCCGCCAAGGACGATGAGGTCGGCAAGGGACACCTGCTTTCCGCCTGCATGGGCTTCGTTGAACTGCTTGCGGATGCCTTCAAGGGTATTCAGCACACCCTGCAGGGCTTCGGGCTCGTTCACGGCCCAATCCTTCTGCGGCGCAAGGCCAACGCGAGCGCCGTTGGCACCGCCGCGCATGTCCGAACCACGGAAGGTGGAAGCGGCTGACCACGCGGTGTAGACCAGACGGGAAACCGGAATGCCCGAAGCAAGGATGCGCGCCTTGAGGTCGACTGCATCGTTATCGTCGATGAGAGGATGCTGCACTGCAGGCACGGGGTCCTGCCAGATGAGCTCCTCCTTAGGCACCAGGCTGCCGAGATAGCGGGAGCGGGGGCCCATATCGCGGTGCGTGAGCTTGAACCACGCACGCGCAAAGGCATCGGCAAACGCCTCGGGGTTTTCCAGATACCGGCGTGCGATGGGCTCGTACACGGGGTCGAAACGCAGAGAGAGGTCTGCCGTGGTCATCATGGGCCGGTTCTTTCTTACCGGATCATGCGCATCCACGATCATGTCTTCTGGTTCCACGTCCTTGGCGAGCCACTGGTGCGCACCGGCGGCGCTCTTCACCAGTTCCCATTCATACTTGAACAGCACCTTGAGGTAGCCCATGTCCCACTTGGTGGGATTTGGCTTCCATGCGCCTTCAATGCCGCTGGAAATGGTGTGGAACCCCTTGCCGCTGCCGAAGCTGCTCTTCCAGCCCAGCCCCTGCTGCTCAATGGGTGCGCCTTCCGGCTCCGGTCCCACATGCGAGGCACTGCCCGCGCCGTGGCATTTGCCGAAGGTATGTCCGCCCGCCACAAGGGCCACGGTTTCTTCATCGTTCATGGCCATGCGCGCAAAGGTTTCGCGCACGTCACGGCCGGATGCCACAGGATCAGGGTTGCCGTTGGGGCCTTCCGGGTTCACGTAGATCAGGCCCATCTGCACGGCGGCAAGGGGGTTATCCAGCTCCCTTTCGCCCTTGTAGCGGGTATCGCCGAGCCACGTATCTTCCGATCCCCAATAGATGTCCTGTTCAGGCTCCCATACGTCCACACGGCCACCAGCAAATCCGAAAGGCTTGAGGCCCATGGATTCTATGGCGCAGGTGCCTGCCAGAACAAGAAGGTCGGCCCACGAGATGTTTCTGCCGTACTTCTGCTTGATGGGCCAGAGCAGCCTGCGGGCCTTGTCGAGGTTCACGTTATCCGGCCAGCTGTTCAGGGGCGCAAGACGCTGGCTGCCGCTGCCTGCACCGCCTCTGCCGTCGCCGGTGCGGTAGGTGCCTGCGCTGTGCCACGCCATGCGGATGAAAAGCGGTCCGTAATGACCGTAGTCTGCGGGCCACCAGTCCTGCGAGGATGTCATGAGCTCCATGAGGTCCTTTTTCACGGCCTCAAGGTCGAGCTTGCGAAACGCCTCTGCGTAATCGAAGTCCGCGCCCATGGGGTTGGATTTGTGGGAATGCTGATGCAGAATGTTGAGATTAAGCTGGTTCGGCCACCAATCACGATTGGTCGTGCCGCCGCCAGCCACGTGTCTGTTGCGCCCCGTAACAGGGCATCCGCCATGTTCAGCCATTGCTTGCCTCCTGCTGATCGATTCAACGGACCGGTCAGAGTGCATTCTTCCGGTACGAGTTACATGTATTTTCCCCCGAATAGGCTGCTTCCGCTCATTTATTGATACTTATTCCTAAAATATCACAAACTACATACGGGGGCCACAGTCTTGTTGGTTCGCACGGTCCAATGGATACAGCAGGTTAGCAGGCCCTGATAAAAAAGCTTTGTAAGGCTTGAAATGGCGGTTCTGTAAGGTGATCTGGGGAATTTGGGGGCTGGCCTTCCGGCGGGAAAGATTATAGGAGTTCCCCTCCTGACCACGGCCGATGTACCTGAAACCGAACGGGAGACTTCCATGTCCTTCACAGATCTTTCCATCGTGGAACTTACCATGGCCTTTGCGGTCGTCTTTTTCGGCGCATTTGCGCAGGGTGTTGTGGGCTTCGGCCTTGCCCTGCTCATCGGCCCGCTGCTCAGCATGATTAGCCCCGTATTTCTGCCCGGTCCCGTGGTGCTGCTGGTCAGCGTCATCACCGCCTCCATGGCGTGGAACGGGCGCAAGGCCGTTAACGTGGACGGCGTAAAGCGCTCCATAGGCGGCTACCTGCTCGGCACCCTTGTTGCGGCCGCCATCATCAGCAGCCTGCCGCAGCGTGAAACCGCCTTTCTGCTCGGCGGCCTCATTCTGTGCGCCGTGGGCATAAGCGTGGCGGGCATTCACCTGCCCGCAACCCGCAAGGTGCTGTTCTCCGCAGGAATTGTGGGCGGCTTCATGGGCACCATCAGCGGCGTGGGCCTGCCCCCGCTGGCACTCGCACTGCAGAGCGAACCCGGTCCGCGGCTGCGCGGCACCCTTGCCTGCGTGGGCTTCATCTCCATTCTCATGGCCATTGTGGCGCTGGTGGGAGTGAACAAGATCGGCCTGCGGGAACTGACCATATCCCTGTGCCTTGCCCCCGCCGTGCTGCTGGGCTTTGCCGCTTCAATCAAGGCTGCACCCAAGTTCGATGCGGGCTACACCCGTCCGGCGGTCTTTCTGCTTTCCGCACTCAGCGCTGCGGGGCTCATCTTCCGTAATCTGTAGCCCATATTGGGCTGCTCAGCATTGCGTGCGGACAGGCCCGCCCACCACCTTCAGCAGTCGCTCCGCCGCACAGGCCGGGGCGATGCTGCGCTTGGTGCCTGCCGTGGTTTGCAGCGAGCCGGATTCCTGCATGGGCTGACTTGCGGATGCAGCGGCCAGTTCCTTTTCAAACGCCTCACGCAGCAGAGTGAACGAGGCAGCCACCTCGGGGTAGCTGTTGTCCTCGCGCCACGGCAGCCGCACGGATTCCGTAACCGTGACGGTCTTGTGCGAGGGGGTCATGAGCAGATAGCGCTCGGGGAGCGGCTTGCCGGAACGCTCGTTCTGGTTCGGCCAGCAATATGTCCAGCCGGAATCGGGCGGCCGGGGTATCTCGCTTTCCACCCGCACTGCCGGCAGGCAGAGCATGATCTCATACTCCGTGAGGGTCAGGGTATACGTAAGCACGGGGCGGCTGTTTCCGCGCTGCTTGGTGATATTCCATTCCATGTGCATGGCTTTCTCCGTAAAAGGGGCTGTGGCGTACTCTCAAAGGGATTCCATATGGACAACCTCCCCGAAGGGTGGCGGTGACGCCGTAGCGCAAGGGCACACCCACAGCACCGGATACTCCGGTTCAGCGGGAAAACGGTCGCATTCCATGTCCGTCAGATAGATGAGGCAGCTCGGAAGGGTGGAAGCATGGGCAATGCGTTCGAACGGAGGCCGGAAATCCGTGCCGCCACCGCCGCGCGCATGCATGGAAAGCGGAAGGTCCGCACGGGTGAGTTGCCGTTCCGAGGTGACTGCGGTGTCGCAAGTGATCAGGGTGAGGGTTACCTCAAACTCTTCCAGAATGGCGGAAAGCTCGCCCATGAAGGCATCCAGCTGCGGCTGGGTGATGCTGCCGGAGACGTCCACAGCCACAGCAATCTGATCAAGCTCCTCACTTTCCAGCCCCGGCAGATAGATACCGGCGTGCAGGTGCCGCCTGTTGGG
>JBKEAK010000203.1:0-3550 GCA_047972125.1 Halodesulfovibrio sp. | reverse complement strand
TGATACCGATAAGCCCTTCATCGCAGGAATGGTTCAGCCAACCGGGTTCCATACGGGTACGACATTCTTCGTTCAGGTAATGGAAGGTATCCCAGAACTGCTCAACAATGGGATGATCGGCAGCAATGCGGCGTTCGCGAATCTTCGCCCGTTCAAGTATGTAGTCTGTGAGCCGGTCGAGGCTTTCCATCTGGATCTTCGGGAACAGCACCTTGAGCGCATGGCCACACGCAGCCACCTGCGCATGGTTCTTCACAAGGCGCTCGTTCTTCAGCTCCGGCGTAAAGCGGCCTTCAATTTCAGCAAAGGCCGCGCAATATGTTTCCAGAATCTTCTGCTCATTCTTAAGCGCTTCACGCAGAAAGCCGCCCACAGTCTCAGACGATTGGCGTTCAAACCACCGTGCAATTTCGCGCGTTCCCGGCTGGTGATGGCTCTTATCCGCATGACAATGAACAATACGCTGCATATGCGCTTCCGAACCGTCTACTTCCGCGTTCTGGCTAATGATGAGCGATGCCTGAAACAGGCTTTCGTCAATCTCGTTCCCGCGCTTGGCCACACCCAACGTGCCGGTGCCACGTCCGTTGTAAAACGGCTTGCAGGTGTCAAAATCAAACTGCTTGGCCTTGGCGTCCGGATCCCCCGTGTCACGGTCTGATTCGATAAGCACAACGGGCAGATTGGATACTTGGTTGAAGGCACGGCGGCGCCCTGCCGTGGTGGCCTTCATAATGTCGAACCCTTCATAATCATCGCGGCCGCTGCACTTCCACAAGAACTCGAGCACAGTGGATTTACCAGCACCCGGCTCCCCGGTGTATTCAAGGAAGGGGAAGGTCTTATGCTCGTTGCGGATCTGCTGCACAAACAGACTGCCAAGCCAGAAGGCCAAAACGGTAAGCCCCTGCCAGTGAAACGCCTTGGCGTAGTTATCCAGCCACTTGGGTGAAAACTCGCCCTGGGTGGAAATATTCAGGCCGCGCAGGTTGCTCTTTATGCCTCCACGCCTCACCTGAAAGTATCCATCGTTGTTCAGGGGAATCTCTCTGCCCTCGTTAAAGGCATGCTGCTGAAACACGTATGTTTTCAGCTCCGGCACATAACCGACATAGGGAACAGATTTCACAACCTGCACTTGGCCAGCATCCAGCCACTTGTCCGTGAGGCACTTAAAGTGAACGGGGGTGCCGTGGAATGTGCCGCCCCCAGCGTTATTCAGCAGGGCTTTATGGAATGCATCCGGGCTGGCGATATGCGAACCTTCCAGCTTGATTATATCCGGAGGCATAGCAGGATAGTTGACCCTGAACACATACCACTGTTCGTCCATGATTTCGTCGCGTTCACGATAGAGGAACTCAGGCCGCACGTTGCAAATGCGCTCAACCTTACTATGCTGGAAGAACAGATCCCGCCCCTTGGCAGAACGAAGGAACGCACCAAACATCACATCATCGCGTTCAACTTGCTCAGACTTGGCCTTATCCTCTGCCTCTGTTTCTGGCTGAGCATCGTCCCCATCACCGTCTTCCTTGACCGGCAAAGAAACCTGCTCTGTATCTTCCTTGTCCTGCATGTAGCCCTTGAGCAGATCCTCAGCCAGCTTTTCGGACACCTTTATGGCATACAGAGCGTTTTCAAAGTCTATCTGGTAACTTGTTCCACGATTTCGGCAGTACCAGTGATATGCCTTCTCATCGACCGATTCGGCCATGAAGAGCCTGCCGTAATAAAGGCAGTCGCTGATAAAGGCATCCGTGATTTTCCCGGCACGGTACAGATCGTCCCAATCCTGCTTGCCAGATAGGCGGCACACTTCAAAACGCTCACCCATGGCTTGCAGTTTTTCCGCATGACGCTTTGTGTAGTCGCTTCCGGCCTTGTCGCCATCCAGCGCCAGCACCCAACGTACATTCTTGTCTTTATGGCCCTCTATGAACGTATCGGGAAAATTGGAGCTTGAAAGTGCGGCCCCGGCCTTGATGCCTGCGTGGAACAACGCAATGGCGTGGAAGATGCCCTCCACGAGGAAAACACGATCCCCCTTGCAAATCTCCATACCGGGGGGAGTCCAAACCATGCCCTTGTACTCGCCATGAAAACGCGCTTTCCCCTTGTTCTCTGCACTCTTGAGCGGCTTGATAAGCCTGTCCCAATAGACGTTATTCTCGCGGTCCAGATAGAACCGCACCGTGGGAGTGAAGTAGCTGGAATGCGGTCGAGGGTACTGATACGTGCCCTGCTCATACCAGCCGCGGATCTTGGAAAGATCAAACCCACGGTTCATGCCCATATAGACATTGGCCGTGCGGTCCGGCTCCGTCTCTGTGGGCGGGTAGCGGTCAACAAAGTTCTCAAACAGCTCCGGCAGCAGCTCACGGACAGGCTCTTCCCATCCGCAATTATTCGCCCGGCTGCACTTCATCACCCATGGCTGGCCAGTGCTTATAAACAGCTCTTTCTTTCCGCATCCTGGGCAGGGGCCACCACGAAGGTAAGCCCCTTTTTCTTGCAGCTGAAAGCGTGGATCCGCCAGAAGAGCCTGCACAATGTCACGGGCGGGAATCTCGTAACCACTCATGATTCGCCCCTTGCCAGATCAATCCCGAACCAGAACACCTCACGACACAGCGGGCCATAAACGGCTTGCACGTCTCGGCGATCGTCTCCTTCCAGCTCTTGCACATTGCTATAGCCGCAGCCGGTAATTACGCCTTGCATGCGGCGCTGGGTGCCGTAACCGCATGAAAGCAGCACGGCCCGACCGGCAACGCAGGTTTCGGGGTTATACGTACCACCGGGGCGACGGTATTCTCTGCTCTTTTCACCGTTTGCGAACTTGTCATAGTAACGGGCGGTGAGAGGTAAAAAGAGAGGCTTAGACATTACTGTGCCCTCCTTGCGCGCTCTTCTTGTCCACTGGCCAACAAGGTGCTGGTTTCGATAATGGAGCAACGCTCGGCTATGGATGCGGCGCCACCGTCTCTGATGGCTGCCTGCAGGTAGGAAACTGCAGCCCCTTGCTGCATGGCCAATGCTTCCAGCCCCAGAATGTATGTAAGCAGATCATGAGTGGCCTGATTAGTCTTTGCTCCCAACTGAATGGCCAACTCCAAATTATTCACTGCTGCAGGGCGTTCCAGTTTATGCATGGCACCCACCTCCTTCCTTAAGACTGCGTTCCAGCGCCCGCAGATCACCAATCAGCGTCATGCTTTTGCTCACCACATCGTTCAATTCGCGGATAATCCGGCGCAGCTCTTTAGGCTCCAGAATGCCATCTCTGATTGAATCCGATGCCTCCTGCCCAACATCACTCATCTCGCCGAAGAGATCGCCAATGCGCTTAACCAGCTCAGCGCAATCCACGTTCTGGTGTTTTGGCTCTATGCCGTACAGCAGCGCGTGAACCTGCAGCCACTGAACTATAATGGTGTTTCCCGCCACGTTGCAGAATTTGGGCAGATCTTCGAAAGTCGGGAAATAGCGTTCAGTGCCGAACACACGCTTGGCGTGGTATTCGCTCCACCCCATTTCCCGCATAATC
>JBKEAK010000011.1:0-11913 GCA_047972125.1 Halodesulfovibrio sp. | reverse complement strand
GGGCAGTTTTGCTCCATCCCTGTCGCAACACAGCGACACCCTGCCCATTCTGCAGGAAACCTGCCTGCGCGCCCGCCAGATGATCAACATGAAAGGGGTGGCCATCTACATGGCGCAGGAAGGCACCTACGACTTCACCATGCAATACAGCGATACCCCGGACCTGACCGAGCTGATAGAGCGCGAGGTGAACAGCCTTATAGACGACAACTCCTTTGCCTATGCCATGAAGAACAATGAGCCGCTCTTCTTCCTCACCCGCGACGGCAAGCACCAGATATTGCTGCATGTCATCAGCTCTGCTTCCCGGGTGCGCGGCATGCTGGTCGGCGTGTTGCAGCAGGAAAAAGACGGCATTCTGGATACCACGCGAAGACTGTTTACCGTAGTCATGCTCTCTTCGGCCCACGCCATGGAAAGCCACGAGGTGAACAAGCTCTTTGCCGAAGACAACAAGCGGCTGGAACAAAAGGTACACGCCCGCACCCGCGCGCTGGAAGATGCCAACCGGCAGCTGCAGCAGATTTTCAATTCCATCCAGACGGGCGTTATCATCACCAACGCCAAAACCCAGATAATTCACGATGCGAACCCCGCCGCCCTTGGCATGCTCAAGGCAAAGCCCGAAGACCTTATCGGCAAGAGCTGTGCAGGCACCATATGCTTTGAACAGCCGGAGAACTGTCCCTTCCACAGCAGGGCAGCCCTGCGCATGAA
Source organism: Halodesulfovibrio sp. (assembly GCA_047972125.1). GTDB lineage: Bacteria > Desulfobacterota > Desulfovibrionia > Desulfovibrionales > Desulfovibrionaceae > Halodesulfovibrio. Next base: position 11,196 of record JBKEAK010000011.1, on the reverse strand, counting down.
CTATGAGCACAGGCTGAGAAGAACCGACGGGGTGGATATTCCCATCATCGAGAATGTCACCGAAATCCAGCTGAGCGGGCAACTCTTCTTTCTGAAGAGCTTCATGGACATTTCCGAACAGAAAAAGCTGCAACAGCTCAAGGAGGATGTGGAACGCATAACCCGCCACGACCTCAAATCCCCCCTCAACGGCATCATCAACCTGCCGGATGTGATAGGGGACATAGGCCCGCTCAACGATGACCAGATAGAGATGCTCAAGCACATCAAGGAATCCGGCTTCAAGATGCTCAAAACCATCAACGCATCGCTGGATCTCTACAAAATGGAAACGGGCACCTATACCTTTGTCCCGGCCAGAGTGGATATCATGCAGATTCTGCGCAACGCACTGCTGGACATTGCACCGCTCTCAAGCGCACTGCAGATTTCCCATTCCCTCACCGTAGGGGGTGAGCCTTTTACGCAGGGCCAGAAAATATTCGTCCGCGGAGAGGAAACCATGCTCTATTCGCTCTTCTCCAACCTGCTGACAAATGCGGCTGAAGCCTCTCCTCAAGGGCATCATGTCAGCGTGAGCGTTCTGCCCATGGAGAACCAAGTCGGCGTTGATATCCACAACTTCGGCACTGTGCCCGAAGAGGTGCGCGCCAATTTCTTCGGCAAATACGTCACCCACGGCAAGAAAGGCGGAACCGGCCTGGGCACGTTTTCGGCCAAGCTGATAACAGATACCCTCGGTGGCAAAATATCCTTCGTCTCTTCAAACAAAGTGGGCACCACTATCACAGTCACCTTGCCCGGGGCTTAGTGTCCCGCTTTTCAGGGCAGCAGTGAGACTGCGGTCCGGCAACGGGTACGGGCCCCATCGTTTCACGTCCCGACACAACCTCTCTGCAACACGGCCCACCAGCAAGTCGCCTGTTTCTCTTTGGCGACACGCGCCTTATCATCCCTTCCCATCCCACTGTACCGTCCGAACGAATACACTCCCGCCACTGTTTCTGTACTGCCGCCATATCAGAACAAGCGGTGGCAGGTTGTCGCGCGTAGCTGGATACGAAACCACCTGCCCGCCCCCTTCTCACCCATCAGCTTTCAGGCTATGGTATTATTCGTAGTGCCATGCGGACGAAAACCGTCCCTCCCACGCAAGATTCTTCAACGAATAGAAAACACAGAGTATCTTCATGCTCATCCAGCATACACGCCCCTCAGAATCTCCCCGCCTGATTTCACGGACCATATGGCCCGTACGCCCCTTTGCAGCCGCTGCAATCATCTGCTGCATGCTGCTCGCCTTTTTTACTGCATTACCTGCCCACGCCGATTCCCCCACGCCGCTGCAGGGCCTGCTTGAGGTCAAGCAGCGCGAACTGACCATGCTCACCAGTGCGGAAGAGGATATTGCGCAGTCCGTTGACCAACGTCTCGACAATGCACGCAACGAATATAACGAAGTGCGCAAACAGTATGGTGAAACCCTGCTCGCCCAAGGGCTCTCACTCGCTTCGCCCATTGAGGAACGCGCACTCAGCAGGCAGCTGCACGCGCTTGAACGCCGGCTGGCCACGGTGCGCAGTTCTCTGCAGGACATAAACGATCAGGCAAACATCCGGCTGGACAGGCTGGGCACCATCAATACCCGCAACGATTTTTCTGCACGCAAAGACCTGTCGCCGGAAATGCAGGATTTCGTCACCACCTACCTGACCCAGATCATGCAACTGCGCGCCCGGCTGGATGCGCAGCAGAACAAGGCCGAGACACAGCTCAAACAGGTCAGCACGCTGTTCGACAAGATACGGACCAAGCGCTTCCAAAAAGAAGAAGGCCTTGCCAGCCACTGGAAGGAATACTTTTTCCGGAACAGCGAACCGCTCGTTTCCGTGGAACTGTGGAAGCAGCCCGGCTCGGTTCCCCTGTGGCTCTCCGTCCGCATTGTAGCCCTTGGGCAGGAACTTGCCCTGCTGCAGAGCAAGATATTCTCCGCCGTACTGCTCAGCATGTTCATCTTCACCGTGGTGGCTACCGGGGGCATTCCTCTCATGCGGGCCGCCCTTAAGGGTGATCCGGTTCCCGGCACCATTGCCGCACGGCTGCACCGTTCCGGCCTGCTCGGCACCATAGGCTTTGCCCTTGTCGTTGCAGATATGCGCATCTTCGGCGGTGCCGCGCCTACGTTCAGCGTATTCAGCTGGTTTCTCTTCGGCTACGGTGTGCTCATGGGGTCAAACGCCATACGGCGCGCCGTTGTGCCCAACTTCAACAACATTCCCAAAACCGCTGTCTCATGGCTGTTCCTCATCGGCGGGCTGATGCTGATCAACGAAATGCCCACCAAGCTTGCAGTGCCCATGTGGACGCTCGTCATGCTGCTGTTCCTCGGCTACATGACCCTCAAGCACCGCAAAGACCCTGCACGGGGCACCGTTGCGCTCTCTGCGTGGTTCTGGATAGCCATTATTCTCACACTCATCAGCCTTGCGGGCTTTGCCCGTTTTTCCGCCTTCCTCTGCATGTTCTGGTTCGGCGGCTATGTGGCCTACGGCGCCAGTGCGGGGCTCATGGCAACCCTGAACCGCAGCCTCTCGTTCCTGCCGGACGAGGGCGGCTATGTCATGCTCAAGGGTGCCATACTCGGCATTGCCTCACCCCTTGTCTGGACCTCTTCATCGGCTCTCGGCCTGTACTGGTTCTATCAGTTCCTCGGCGCAGGCATACTCAAGAGCGTGGGCGAGCTGACCATAAGCTGGGAAGGATTCTCGCTCAAATTTGCCAGCGTGCTGCTGCTGGCCATTCTCTTTTACGTCACGCGCGCCTGCTCGCATCTGGCACGGGGTGCGCTGGACCGCATGGCAGAACGCTGGCCCAAGGGGCAGCGCGGCTCGGTTCTCTCGCTCAAGACCATGGCGAACTACGGCCTGTGGATCATCTACGGGCTGGTCGGCCTGCATATCCTCGGCGTAAGCCTTACCAGCCTCACAGTTGTTGCGGGTGGTCTTTCCGTGGGTATCGGCTTCGGCATGCAGACCATTTTCAACAACTTCTTCAGCGGCCTCATTCTGCTGTTCGGCCGTTCCATCCAGCAGGGCGACATCATTCAGGTGGGCGATTTGTGGTGCACGGTGCGCACCATCAACATCCGCGCAACGGTTGTGGAAACCTTCGATAACGCCTCGCTCATCATTCCCAACTCCGACCTTGTCACCACGCAGGTGACCAACTGGACCAAGAACAATGCCACCATCCGCCGCGACCTGCTGGTGGGCGTGGCATACGGTTCTGATACCGAACTGGTCCGCAAGACCCTGCTCACGGTGGCGGACGGCCATGCCCATGTGCTGCGCCGCCCCCAGCCTGCGGTCATTTTCAGCGATTTCGGCGCGAGCACGCTCGACTTCATCCTGCGCGTGTGGATCAACGACATAGACTATGCCCTTTCCACCATCTCGGACCTGCGTTTTGCCATCGACAAAGCATTCCGCGAGGCGAACATAGAAATCGCCTTCCCGCAGATGGACCTGCATATCCGTTCCGCCCCTGCGCTGCAGGAACTGCAGGCCGCACAAAGCCCCCTGCCCGTGCAGGGAGGCAAGAAGGTCGGCGGCAATCCGGAAGCCACCCCGGACCACGACGAGGAATAGACCAAACAGAAGCGCCCCGGACAATCGTCCGGGGCGCTGTATTTCAGGTCTGCAAAGCCTGTTACAACACCTTGCCCATATGCACGAAGACCAGCGAGCCCACCAGCAGGCTGGCCATGGTGTAGTTGAACATGCGGCGGCGGAACGCCGTTTCGAGAAAACGGCTGATCTTGACGCCCACCACAGCCCACATGCCTATGCTGGGCGGTGTCACGGCCAGAAATACCGCCGCGATGATAAAGACATCACGCATGGCGGTTTCGCCACCGGCAAAGGTGGCAACAGCCCCCACCACCATCATCCAGCATTTGGGGTTCACCCACTGGAACAGCAGCGCCTGCATGAAGGTGAAGGGCTTTGCTGCCCCGCCCGCCCCCGCTGCTACGGGGCTGATGTTGGCAATCTTCCATGCCAGATACAGCAGATATGCCCCGCCTACCCATTCCAGCGACGTGTGTATGACGGGAAACTCCATGAACACCTTTCCCAGCCCCAGTCCCACAGTCAGAATCATGGTCTGCATCCCGCACGCGATACCGCACATGTGCGGCAATGTTCTGCGGAATCCGAAATTCGCTCCGGAGGCAGTAAGCATGATATTGTTCGGCCCGGGTGTTGCCGTCATGGAAAGACAGAACAACACGAGGGGCAGAAGGTTCCCGGTCAGCGAAAGACCGTGCGTCGGTTCCATGCCAGCCTCCACTCTGTTTGCGTTGCCGAAACAGCCGCCGCGCTCCGACCGTTCGTGAGGGGCAGCTTTCAGTCTGCCATGCATAGTATTGACACAATTGCTTCGTCAAAATATCAATTGTCACCATGACAATATTACACCACCTGCTCAGCACCGTACGCAACGCAACGGATGCAGAGGCCCACGCCTCTGCCAAGCCCCGGTATCTGGCCATTGCCGATGCGGTGGAAAGTGCCATTCGCACCGGCATTCTGCTGCCGGATGCACCGCTCCCCACCCAGCGTGAAGTGGCTGAACTGCTCGGCGTGACCGTGGGCACCGTTACCCGCGGCTATGCGGAAGCGGCACGGCGCGGGCTGGTGCGGGGTGAAACGGGCAGGGGCACTTTTGTGCTTTCGCAGCGCATGACCTTTGCCCAGATAGGCCGCGATTCGCTGAGTGCAGACGGCAGCCCGAGGGTTGATCTGGGGCTGAACACGCCCTTCCATTCGCTGGACCCCGACCTTGGCGCGGCGCTTGCCACCCTTGCCGCACGGCGCGACATTCAGCACCTGCTCTATTACCATCAACCCCGCGGCCTGCTCCGGCACAGGGAAACCGGGGTGCGCTGGGCCGCCCTGCACGGGTATGAGGCAACGCCCGATAACGTGCTCGTGTGTTCCGGTGCCCAGCACGGCATGACAGTCACCCTTGGTGCACTTTTTTCTCCGGGCGACCGCATCGCCGTGGAGAGCCTGACCTACCCGCTCATCAAGCCCCTTGCAAAACGCCTGCGCCTGCAGCTTGTGCCCGTTCCCATGGACGAACAGGGCATGCTGCCGGACGCCCTTGCCGCTGCCTGCGCGCAGGAAGCCGTGCGCGGTCTCTACATCATGCCCGGCTGCCAGAACCCCACACTTGCGCACATGCCGGAATACCGCCGCCATGAAATAGCCACGGTCTGCCGCCGCCACGGAATACGCATCATAGAGGACGACATGTACGCCCTTACGCTGGATTCCGTGCTGCCTCCCATATCTGCCCACGCACCGGAACTGGGGCATTTTATCGCGTCCACCTCCAAGGCGCTTACCGGTGGGTTGCGCACTGCCTTTGTCTGCGTGCCGCCGGAATCCGTCCGCCGGGTGGAGGCTGCCATTGAGGCCTCCATCTGGATGTCCGCCTCGCTCATGACCGAGATTGCCACCCTGTGGATAGAAGACGGAACAGCCGCCAGAGTGCTCAGCGCCAAACGCACGGAAGCCGCTGCCCGCAACCGCATGGCGCAGGATATTCTGGGTGAGTGGCAGTTCTTTTCCCGCCCCACGGGTTACTTCATCTGGCTGCGCCTGCCCAAACGCTGGAGGTCAGTGGAGTTTGCCGAAGCCGCCTCGGAACGGGGCGTCTCCGTTGCCCACATGGAACACTTTGCCGTGGGCTACGCGCAGCCGGAACAGGGCGTGCGCATATCCCTGTGCGGCGCACAGGACAGGGAAAGCCTGCACGGCGGCCTGACCGTGCTTGCAGACCTGCTCAAGCTGTAAACGCTCTTTCACACACCTGCGGCGCGTGCCTCCCTCATGCGCCGCCTCATTTTTTGTCTTCTCTCTTCATCCCATCCTCATTTTTTCCTTTCCACACAGCATGTTGCCACAGCGCCGCAATCATTGCCGGCGCCCCCGCACCATGCAGCACAGGCACCTCTCGCAGTTCAATAAGCGTTCACTTCATGGCACGAATGCAGCAGTGAATATTTTTTCTTATTTCACTTGTGCTATCTTTTGTAATTTCGTAACACACGACAGGTGCTGTCGTCGAACGACGCAAACGTGTAACCAGTTAAAGGAGTTGTCATGTCTGGATGCAAACCAAAGCATCCCGCTGCCGCTCCGGCCTACCTGTCAGGGCTGGAGCCGCCGGCAACGGGACAACGTGTGGAGATGGAAGGGGTAACGTATAAAGTCGCCGCTCCGCGCGGTATTGACCCCGCCTCTATGTTTTTCGTGCAGGTGGACGTGGAAAAATGCATGAGCTGCGGCGAGTGCGAAGCCCACTGTCCCACCGGGGCCATTCAGGAAATGCATCCTGATGGCCAGCGCGGTGTTGTGGACCCGGCCGCCTGTGTCAACTGTGGACAGTGTCTTGCCAACTGTCCCTTCGGCGCAATTCACGAAGAAGTTTCGTATGTGGGCGAAATCTTCGAAAAGCTGCGCGATCCCGATACCGTGGTCGTTTCCATGCCCGCCCCTGCGGTACGCTACGGCCTTGGCGAGTGCTTCGGCCTGCCCACGGGCACCTACGTGGGTGGCAAGATGCACGCTGCGCTGCGTCGCCTCGGCTTCAATCTCATCTGGGATAACGAATGGGCCGCCGACGTCACCATCATGGAAGAAGGCACCGAACTGCTTGAGCGCGTGAAAAAGGGCGACAAGCCTCTGCCGCAGTTCACCTCCTGCTGTCCCGGCTGGGTGAAGTTCGCAGAAACCTACTATCCCGACCTCAACGATCATCTTTCCACCTGCAAGTCCCCCATCGGCATGCTTGGCTCGCTGGCCAAGACCTATGGCGCCGAACAGAGCGGCATTGCGGGCAAGAAGATGTATACCGTTTCCATCATGCCCTGCGTGGCCAAGAAGTTCGAAGGTCTGCGGCCTGAAATGGACGCCAGCGGCCACCGCGACATCGATGCCACCATCAACACCCGCGAACTGGCATGGATGATCAAGCAGGCCGGTATCGATTTCATGAGCCTGCCTGAAGAAGAGCCCGATCCGGCGCTCGGCATGTCCACCGGTGCGGCCACCATCTTCGGCACCAGCGGCGGCGTTATGGAAGCTGCCCTGCGTCTGGCCTATGAGGTGCTCTCCGGCGATACCCTTGCCAATCCCGACATCAAGGTCGTGCGTGCGCATGAAGGCCTGAAGACCGCAGACATTCCCGTGCCCAACTTCGGCACCGTGAAGGTTGCCGTGGTCAGCGGCCTGCAGAATGCTGCCAAGCTGTGTGACGAAGTGCGGGCGGGCAAATCCCCCTACCACTTCATCGAAGTGATGACCTGCCCCGGCGGTTGCGTAAACGGCGGCGGCCAGCCTCTGGAACCCGGCATGCTGCAGTCTTCCCTGTTCCGCAGCACCGTCGCCAAGATCAACCGTCGCTACACCCAGCGCCGCGTAGGCTAGGAGGCAACCATGAAGAACATCGCAACCATGTCCAGACGCGGATTCATCAAGCTTGCAGGCTTCACCTGCGGGTACGCCGTGCTGGGCTTCAACATGACCCGCGAGGCTGTTGCCGCCACGCTGGAATTCATCGGCCTCCGTCAGCAGTCCGTGTATGAAGCGGACCGCAAAATATACACCATCCGCAAATCGCAGGATAACCCCATGATCAAGAAGCTCTACGCCAAGGACGGCTTCCTGCATGAAGGTCCCTGCGGTCACGAATCGCACCACCTGCTCCACACGCACTACCATGACCGGAGCGAAAGCCTGAAGGCCCTCAAGGCCAAGGGCGTGAAACTGGCACTGTAAACACGCCGTATTCCTACGGGCAGCCTGCGGGAAGGAGTAATCTGAACCTCAGGGCCGCCCTTGTATCCGCCGGATGGAGCCAAAGCACCTGACGACGCCTCACCGGCCTGCCCGTAAGGACCCTGCGACATGATGCAAAGCACAAGGAAATACTCTTGATGGACAAGCGCATGGGCGTTGTCAGCGTGATCGTTGGCAACAGACAACAGGATGCGGGCATGGTGAACGACATTATCAGCCGCCACGGGGAGCTTGTTCTCGCCCGTATGGGGGTTCCCTGCCGCGACAGGGGCGTGAGCGTCATCGCCCTCATCATAGAGGCCACAACCAACGAAGTGGGTTCGCTCACGGGGCAGTTGGGCAGCCTTCCCAGCGTCAGGGTCAAATCTTCACTCGTGTAATCACGGAGGCGGATATGCAGTTAGATACAAAGGGACTGACGAATTTCATAGACGAAGAAGCCATCTGGAAAACCGTGCGGGCTACGGAAAACCCCGAGGCAGCACGTGTGCGCGATATTCTGGACAAGGCGAAGGAAGCAAAGGGCCTTACCCTTGAAGAAACGGGCTGCCTGCTGCAGGTGGACGATCCGGAACTGAACGAGGCCGTGTTCGAAACGGCACGCTCGGTCAAGCAGACCATTTACGGCAACCGCATGGTGCTTTTCGCACCGCTCTACATCACCAACGAATGCGGCAACCGCTGTGTCTATTGCGGCTTCAAGGCCGATAATACCGAGCTTGTCCGCCGCACGCTCACGCCGGAAGAAATCCGGCAGGAAGTGACCGTGCTGGAAAACCTCGGCCACAAGCGCCTGCTGCTGGTCTACGGCGAGCATCCCAAATTCGGGGCCGACTGGATCGCGGAAACCGTCCGCAACGTCTACGACACCGTTTCCGAAAAAAGCGGCGAAATCCGGCGCGTGAACATCAACTGTGCACCGCTGGATGTGGAAGGCTTCCGCACCCTGCACGAGGTGGGCATAGGCACCTACCAGTGTTTTCAGGAAACCTACCACACCGAAACCTACGCCGCCCTGCACCCCAGCGGGCACAAAAAACATTTCCTGTGGCGTCTCTATGCCCTGCACAGGGCCATGGAAGCGGGCATTGACGACGTGGGCATGGGCGCACTGCTCGGCCTCTACGACCATCGTTTCGACATCCTTGCCATGCTCACGCACGCGGCAGAGCTGGAAAAGCACTTCGGCGTGGGACCGCACACCATTTCGTTCCCCCGTCTGGAACCTGCCCTCAACGCAGAAATTGCCTACAACCCGCCCCACGCCATAACGAACGAACAGTTCAAGCGACTGGTGGCTGTGCTGCGTCTGGCCGTGCCGTACACCGGCCTCATTCTCAGCACCCGCGAAGGCAAGACCATGCGCCGCGAGCTGCTGGACCTTGGCGTTTCGCAGCTGAGCGCAGGCTCGCGCACCTATCCCGGTGCCTATGCCGACCCCAACTACGACCGGCCGGACGTGCAGCAGTTCTGTGTGGGTGACAACCGCAGCCTTGAAGAGGTGATTCAGGAAATCGTGCATCATGGCTACATCCCTTCATGGTGCACGGCCTGCTACCGGCTCGGCAGAACCGGCGAGCATTTCATGGAACTGGCCAAGAAAGGATTCATTCAGGAATTCTGCCACCCCAACTCGCTGCTTACCTTCAAGGAATACCTGCACGACTACGCCGGAGACGACACCCGCGCAGTGGGCCTGCCGCTCGTTCAGCGCGAGGTGGACAACTTCCCCGCCAAGCGGCGCGATCTCGTGGTTTCGCGGCTTGATCGAATCGAACAGGGTGAACGGGATCTCTACCTGTAAGCCTTATCAAGAATATCCCTGCCAGGATGGGTTGACAAACACCGGTTGACCCACAGAAAACAGGAAGGACCGGGTTCCCCTGCCCGGTCCGTCCCGTTTCCTTCTCACGCCTCAGGAGATAGCCCATGCCCAGCCATACCCGAACGGAGCAGGACCAGTTCGGCAGCCTTGAAATACCGGCCGATGCCCTCTACGGCATCCACACCGCACGCGCCGTTGCCAACTTTCCCCTGTCCGGCTACCGGCTGCCCGCCGTGTTCATCCGCGCCTATGCGCAGGTGAAGCTTGCCTGCGTACGCACCAATGCCTCGCTGGGATACCTGTCTCTGCCCATGGCACAGGCGCTGGAAACAGCCTGCAAGGAACTTGCGGACGGCAGGCATCATGACCAGATCGTGGTGGACGCCTTTCAGGGCGGGGCAGGCACCTCCACCAACATGAATTTCAATGAGGTCATCGCCAACCGCGCCGCCACGCTTATGGGGCAGGTGGCAGGCCCAGACTCAGGTTCAAATTCGGGCGCAGTGCATCCGCTGCATCACGTCAACCTGCATCAGTCCACCAACGATACCTATCCCACGGCACTCAAGGTTGCCGTGCTGCACGAACTGAAGGCACTGGAGCAGCCCATTGCCGACCTGCAGGAGACCCTGCAGCGCAAGGAGCAGGCCCACCGCAATGTGCTGCGCCTTGGCCGCACGGAAATGCAGGATGCCGTGCCCCTGACCGCTGGCATGACCTTTGGCGCATGGGCAGAAGCCGTGGCCCGCGACCGCTGGCGCATCTTCAAATGCCGTGAGCGCATCCGGCAGGTGAACCTTGGCGGCACAGCTGTAGGCACCGGCCTTGGCGCACCGCGCGACTATGTGTTGCGCGTGACCGATGAACTGCGGCGCATTACGGGCCTGAAACTCTCCCGCGCCGAAAATCTGGTGGATGCCACCCAGAACCTCGATGATTTTGTAGAGGTTTCCGGCATGCTCAAAGCCTGCGCCGTGAACCTTTTGAAGATCTGCGGCGATATCCGCCTGCTCTCCAGCGGGCCCGCCGCCGGTCTGGGCGAGCTGCGCATACCCGCCATGCAGACAGGCTCCACGGTCATGCCGGGCAAGATCAATCCGGTCATACCTGAGGCTGTGTCGCAGGCCGCGCTGCGCATCATGTCCAACGATGCACTGGCAGGGCAGATAGCCGCCCTCGGCAACCTTGAACTAAACCAGTTCATGCCGCTCATGGCCCACACCATGCTGGAATCGCTGCACCTGCTCAAACAAGCGGTCATTCTGCTGCACACCCGCTGCATCGCGCAGGCAGAGCCGGATGCAGAACGCTGTCGTGAGCATGTGGAATCCGGCGGTGCCCTGGCTGCCGTGCTGGTCCCTGCCGTGGGCTATGCCCGTGCCGAAGCCATTGCGCAGGCAGCACGGGATAAGGACATCAGCCTTGCCCAAGCCGCTGCGGAAGATCTGAATATGTCTCCGGAGGCCATTGCCGCACTGCTCACCCCCGAGCGGATGCACCAGC
>JBKEAK010000202.1:0-3546 GCA_047972125.1 Halodesulfovibrio sp. | reverse complement strand
AGGACGGGACTTGGCCCGCACATACGCGGCCATGCGCGGCAGCAGCGATTCCAGCGCAAGCTGATCGGGACGCTCGTACAGACCGCCGCGAATCTCTTCACGGCAAACATCCAGAAACCCGTTCACATGATCACGCACAATAGCGCGGGGCACGCTGAACAGGGAATCTTCTCCCTTGGCTGCGGGCTGATTCGCAAGGGCGTCCAAAGCCCTGTCTACCGAAGGCAGTGCGCGGTATAGCTGAGACACGGTGCGGCTCCTTTGATTTTTCTTGATGTCTGCAGAGTTACGGTGCGGTCTTTCCGGCTAGTCCCGTTCCAGACACTTGGGGCGAAGTGTAAAGAACTCGCCCAGTAAATACAAGGAACCGCAGAGCAGAACTACTTCATTTGCTGCATCTTTTTCCGCCGCAGCCTTTTTGGAAAGCCGCAATGCTTCGCCAAGCGAAGCGCAGACTCTGGCTCTGTCGCCGACCAATGCCTTAAGCTCTTCCGGTGGCATGGCACGTTCATTGTCCGCAATGGGCGGCAGGAAAATCGGACCGGCAGAGAGCGCCTGCAACTGCGGGATGATATCATCCAGCGGCTTATCCTTCATGCAACCGAAGATGATGGCTGCGGGGCGGATACCAAGCGCCTTGAGCGATGCCTTGAGCGCCACGAACGCGTGCCCGTTATGCGCACCGTCCAGAATCAACGCCGGATGATCAGCCTGTGCTTCCACAGCCTGCATGCGGCCTGCTATCCACGCATCGGCAAAACCGAGTTCCTTCACGTCGTCCCAATCCATGATGGGCGGCGGGCTCCAACCGTATTTGTCCACCAGCAACTTGAACGCGCCGAGCGCGAGGCAGGCATTATCCTTCTGATGCGGCCCCATAAGACCGAAGCGGGGATTTTCCGGCATGGAGATGAGTTCTTCCGCCATATGCAACGTGGTGTTCTGCTGCGCCGCCACATCGCGCAGTACGGCCAGAGCTGCCTCGTCCTGCACATTGGTGACAACAGGTACACCCTTGCGGATGGCACCGGCCTTGTCGCGGGCAATATCCTCTATACGGTTGCCCAGAATATGCTGATGATCAAAGGCGATGGGCGTGTAGACGGTAACATCCGTCGCCAGCGCGTTGGTGGCATCGTACAGCCCGCCCAGACCGGCTTCCATGACGGCGAGGTCCACTTCGTAGTCATAGAAGGCAAGCACCGCGAGCACGGTGAGAAATTCAAAATAGGTCAGCGTATCTCCGCCTGCTTCCATGATGTCGTTGGCAAGGTCGCACCATTCATCCTCGTCCAGCATCTGGCCGTTGATGCGCACCCGTTCACGCGGCGTGGTAAAATGCGGCGAGGTATACAGGCCCGTGTTCAGCCCCGTGGACTGCGCCAGCGACGACATGAAGGCAGACGTGCTGCCCTTGCCGTTGGTGCCGAGCACATGCGCCACCGCATAGGGCGGACGGCGCAGCTCCAGCTCGTCCAGAACCGTGGTGATACGGTCGAGGCTGAGGTCCATATGAAAAAGGCCCAGCTTGTCCAGATAGGCCTCAAACGCGTCGTATGTGGGAAAATGATTACGTTCTGTTTCTGTATCGCTCATGGCTTTGGCGTTAGGTCATGCCGGGGGCGGCGTCAAGCAGGTTTTGCTGACCTGCCCCTTGAAGCTGTAAGCATACCGGCCTGTTCTCTTTCCACCATTCGCCCGCAGTGGCCCCCATATCACCTGACTGCCAGCCCGCAAATCCGCCAAGGCATCCCTTGTTCATGATTTTCCGATGTTTTTATACAACCTATGGCTTGACCCCATCGGCAGTCCTCGTATAAAAGACTGAGCCTCCTGTACGGGAGCAAGGGCCAATGCCCTGCATATACCACGCGCGCCTGTAGCTCAGTCGGATAGAGCATCTGCCTTCTAAGCAGACGGCCGGGGGTTCGAATCCTCCCAGGCGCGCCATGAGAACAAAAGCGGCTAGCTGCATACAGCTAGCCGCTTTTCTCGTTTTTGATTAGTTTTGGATAAGTAAAAAAAGTAGCTCGCCAGAAGTAAAACGAACACAAGTAAGGAGCTAATCTTGCTGGTGCTACCCTCCTGCTACCCTTCACTCCGCCCTCCCCCCTCTGCCATTACCACACGACAAAATCAAAGCACTGCAGCACTTTACACAGACAGACATCCCTCATACAGTGCTTTTTCCTGTCACTGTCGGAGGGTTCGGCATGAACGTGCTTGCGGCCATTGCGCCCATATTCGCCCTGATCATCGCGGGGTTTTTTCTCAAACGGATGAGCTTTCCATCGGAAGGCTTCTGGCCGCAGGCTGAGCGGCTCACATATTATGTTCTTTTTCCGGCGCTGTTGCTGGACAAGCTGGCCAACATTCACCCCGGCGACCAACCAGTATGGAGCATGTCACTCGCCATGGGGCTGGGTGTGTGCATCATTGCAGGCGGCCTGCTGGCCCTGCGGAGCAAGGTGCAGCCGGATGGCCCCGCCTTCACATCCGTCTTTCAGGGAGCCATGCGCCCCAACACCTATGTGGGGCTTTCCGCAGCCAGCGCATTGTTCGGCGACACGGGTGTTTCCCTTTCTGCAGTAGCGTTGATGACGCTTATTCCGCTGGTGAACGTGTTGTGCGTAACCACGCTTATCCGCTTCGGCGGCAACGGGCATCCGCGCACCGCCACAAGGGCTGGTGGGGTGCTTTTCACCCTGCGCCAGCTTGCCACCAACCCGCTCATACTAGGCTGCGTTGCCGGATTTGCCCTGAACGGGCTGCAGATACAGCTCCCCTCATTCATCGGCGAGGCCTTGCGTATTCTCGGCAGTGCATCGCTGCCCATGGGGCTTCTTTCCGTAGGGGCGGGGCTTTCCTTTGCCGCACTGGTGCAGGGCAGCAGGGATGTCATTACCAGCTCCGCCTGCAAGCTGCTCATTCTGCCCGCTGTAACCGGCATTCTCTGTGTTCTCTTCGGCGTGTCCGGTCCGGCGCTGGGCGTCTGCCTGATCTACACTGCCATTCCCGTTTCCGTCTCATCATACATTCTGGCGCGTGTACTGGGCGGCGATCACGACCGCATGGCGGCCATTATCACAGCGCAGACCCTGCTCTCCGCCCTGACCATGCCGCTGGTGCTTTTGCTCGTGGTCTAGCGCACCGCCTTTGCCCGCCCCAAAACAAAAGGCCGCCCGTAAAGACGGCCTCAAGTTAATGACAAATCCTCGTTTTCAGTAAAACCGCATTTCCGTTAAGCCGGAGCTGAGGTTCAAAAACGGATTTTCATCGCTTATACGAGGTGCAGGAACGTTAGGTTCCTGCCCGGCAGAGCCAAAAAATACCAAAAATGACTTTGTCAGCAGGCTGAGGCCGCCCGTAAAGGCGGCCTTTTTCGTTTATTGGCAAGGACGGACTATACCCCTGATACGCCCCAAATATCCTTGGCGTATTCGTCCACCGCGCGGTCACTGGAGAAGAAGCCCATGCGGGAGGTATTCATCATGGACATGCGCGCCCATGCGGTCTGATCCATAAAGGCATTGGCGACATCCTGCT
>JBKEAK010000201.1:0-10879 GCA_047972125.1 Halodesulfovibrio sp. | reverse complement strand
TGCACAACCCGACCCAGTTAAACATGATTGAAACTATTTATCAGCAACTCACAGAAGACATTACCGAATTCGTGGAAGTTGTCGACGAAAACGACAGGCCTTTCATGGTCATGCCGGTTAACGACGTGCACAGCCAGCCCCTTCGCCACCGGGTGGTGCTCACGCTGTTGTATGACGACGGTGGACGGCTTTACCTGCAACGCCGCGCAAAAACCAAAAAGCTGTATCCCGGCCGCTGGGCCCTGTCATCCACAGGGCATGTTCAAGCCGGGGAATCGCGCGAGCATGCGGCACTGCGCGAACTGAACGAGGAGCTGCGTGTTTTTCCCGGCAAGGTTAATCTTCTTACCCAGATACCGGCCGCCCCGGAGACGGACTTTGCCGTCATATCCCTGTTCTCTGCCCGACTTGGCGGGGACAAGCCTTGCCCCAACCCTGAAGAAGTGGCCGAAGGCCTGTTTCTGGACCAGGAAGAGTTCGCCGCCATGTATGAAGGCTTTCGCGAATTGCTCACCCCTGCGGTCATCTGGGCGGCTGAAAACGGCTATCTTTTTTCCGCCCTTCCTGACGCCGGTGACACTGACGAACTGCCTGACGACGAGCTCACGGATGTCGAGCTCTTTGATGAAGAGTCATCAGAAGAAACATTATCCGATGACGAACTGAATTCTGACAAGTATTGAGCCAAACGACCTGACAGGCAGCAGGCACAGAATCTGTCTGCTGATGAGACACCATCTGCCACGGCCGCAGCCGCACACCTCTTCTGAAAAAGGCCCGATCAGTCTTTTTTCAGCAAGGTAAACATGGTGTCGTGCAAGCTCCCGTTGGTGGCAAGCACCCCTCGGGAATACAGCTCGAACGGCAAATTCGTGTCCAGCTGGGTAACCCGGCCACCCGCCTCTTCCACCAGCAGCCAACCCGCAGAGGTATCCCACGGACGAAGGCCAATTTCATAAAAGGCATCATATCGTCCGGCTGCCACAAAGGCAAAATCAAGGGCAGCGGCACCACAACGGCGAACACCTCGGGTGGTTACCAGCGTCTTGGACAGCCAATGCAGAATCTCTTCAACATTCTCGCAAATGCTGTAGGGAAATCCCGTGGAAACCAGCGCGTGCTCAAGGTTGTCCGTAGCCGTCACCTGCATGGGGCGGCCATTCACTGAGGCTCCGTGCCCTCTGGCTGCGGTAAAGCACTCGTTCAGAATAGGCGCATTCACAATACCCGCCACCATCCTGCCCTTGTGCCACAGCCCCACGGATGAAGCCACAAAGGGTATCTGGTGGGCAAAGTTCGTGGTTCCGTCCACCGGATCGATAATCCATGCAAGATCGCTCAGCGAGGCATTTCCGGCGCTTTCTTCCGCCAGAAAGGTCGCCTCGGGCAAAATGGCATGCAGGCGGCGCTTCAGGTCTTCTTCCACGGCCACATCCGTTTCCGTCACCAGATCAATACGGCCTTTGAGGGTAACCTTGCGGGGCTTGTACCAGCTGTCCTGAATAATGCTGCCGGATTCCTTCACGGCGGCGGTAGCGGCCTCGAGAATGGAGGCGTATGCTGCGGTATCCATCATGCACTCCTGTATCCTTTCGCAACAAAAAAGCGGCCCGAAGGCCGCCATTCTGTCGAAGGGGCAAATCTAGTTGATATACACCTTGCTGTAGAACTTGCGATCATCAAGGGTGCGGCCGGTACCGCGAACCACCGTGGTGAGGGGATCATCGTCGATGACAACCTTGAGGCTGGTTTCCTTGGTGATAAGCGTGTTGAGTCCTTTCAGCAGCGCTCCGCCACCGGCAAGCAGCAGGCCGTTGTCGGCAATGTCGCCTGCAAGCTCCGGCGGGGTCTTTTCAAGGGACTTGCGAACAGCCATGACAATGGCCTTTACGGGGTCGGCAAGGGCTTCGCGCACGTGCCCGTCAGTCACCAGCACGGATTTGGGAGTGCCGCTGACCATATCCTTGCCCGAAACGTCCATGGAGAGCGTTTCCGGCAGCGGATGGGCTGAACCGATTCTGATTTTGATGCGCTCGGCCATGTTTTCGCCGATGAGCAGCTTGAACTCTTCCTGAAAATATCTCTGTACGGCACTGTTCATGGCGTCGCCGGCCACACGCACGGATTCGGCGTAGGCGATGGCGGAGAGAGAAATGACAGCCACTTCGGTAGTACCGCCGCCGATGTCCACCACCATGTTGCCGAGGGGCTGATGAATGGCCATGTTGGCGCCTATGGCCGCAGCCATGGGTTCTTCCACAAGGCGCACATCGCGGGCACCGGCCTGCTGGGCGGATTCGATAACGGCGCGCTTTTCAACCTGGGTAATGCCGGTGGGAACACAGATGACAATGTTCGGCTTGGCAAGGGAGAAACCGGTAATCACCTTTTTGATGAAAAAGGCAATCATCTGCTTGGTGACTTCGAAGTCGGCGATAACGCCGTCCTTCATGGGGCGGATGGCGCGGATGCGCTGAGGGGTACGACCGAGAAATTCCTTGGCTTCCTTACCTACCGCGAGCACGGTGTTCCGGTCGTTATCAATCGCAACAACGGAAGGTTCATTCAGTACAATTCCGTCGTTCTTGGTGTACAAAAGCGTGTTCGCGGTGCCAAGGTCCATGGCAAGATCCTTGCCGAACAGTCCTAACAATTTGCCGAACATTTAGGCACTCTCTTCTTGGGTCGAAGTGGAAAAATCAAATTCAAGTTCCTCAGACTGCTCTGTTTTTGCTGCTGCAGCCTGCTGCAATTGATGTAATTGTTGCGCAGCTTCGTGCAGCCGACTCCGTAAATACAGGTTTTCCAGAAATAATGCCAGATGTTCGGAAGCCATCTGACAGAAAACCTTGAGCTCCTCAGGAATTTCCTTTGGATTTTCGCTCGCAAACACAAGCACACCGCGGGTTATGCGCCCTATGGTCAAGGGCAGACAAATAACACTTAAAAAACCGGGATGCGCTGCCAGCTTGCCATAAAGAGGCGAAGACTGCGTGCCGGAATCCGAGCCGCCCATGAACACGGGTTTACCGTTTCTGAACACCCAGCCCACAAGTCCGGTGCCGTAGGGAATGGCCTGAGCCTCGCCTTCTACAAAAGCCTGCGTTTCATCTTCAATGTAGTAGTTCTGTCCGGCCTCGTCGCGCGAGGCAAAACTGCAGTAGGAAAAGCCCGAGGTTTCGGCCATGATGCCAAGATACTGTTCAAGGAACTTTGACCAGTTCTTGTGGCGCTTGCGCAGGCCGTAAATCAACTGCAGGCAGCTATAATACTTGCTCAGATTCACCTGCTCCGCCGCAAGGCAGGAACTGGACTGCACTTCGTAGACAAGGTCCGCGAACAGCTGAAGGATTTTCTGGTCTTTGTTGGAGAAGGAGTACTGGCGTTTGCTGTCCAGACAGAGCGCCCCGGTTCCGTTCTTCAGGGAAACGCCCATGAAGGCCTTGATCTTGCTTTCCTCGTTATTCGAGTAGTAGCCCAGATGATACTGGCGGGTATCAAAATCGTTTACCAGCATCGGCCCCTGATTACTCAGAATCCACCCGACAAGTCCCTTACCCGGAACAAACTGGGCACCCTTGTTCACAAGGTCGCCAAGACTGAAGCTGCCCGCAACGGCAAACTCCCTTCCAGAGTTGTCGGGCATTATCAATACAGCTGAATACGCATCAAAAACGCTGCAGATTATTCCGAGGATGCGTTCATAGCAGGACTTGGTATTCATTAAAATATACCTGCCGGATCACGTGAAACCGGCTATGCTTAGCATGCTTTATCTATGACGAAGAGCTTTCCTTCATCCTGAGACGCAGGACAACGGATTCCACCCGCCCGTCCGCATATATCCCGCATGATATCGGTGGCCGGGAAAGCACCACCGCCATGAAAAGAAAGAAGACTGGACGAAGAACAGGTCAACAAGGCTCCCAATTGATAATATTAGTATAGTAATCCTGAGGTTGTTTCAATCTCCCTAAACCTCCAGCCGAAACAGGGTGCCACTCAAGCATGCATAATTCATTGAAATGAATTAGTAAATTTTTGTAAAACCGGCCTGTAAATCCTACTCTTCATTTTTCATGAAATGGTAGAAATTTTTTAGATAATACAATATGATGCTTTGAAAGGTAATCAGGATGCCACCTTCGTGGCGCACACACCTCATCACTTCATGCTTCCACAGGATTTGAGCCTCATGAGTTTCGACTGGAAAAAGGCGTTTTCGCAAAGTGGCATCCCCTGGGATACCCACAATACTTTTGCTGCGCCCATTAACCTGACGTCACTCCTTGAGTTGAAAGAATTTCTGGATATTGTTCACACCAAGTTCTGCCTTCTCAAACCCTTCTGCGAGAACGAAGACTACCCCATTGTGGACAACAGGGAGCTGCTGCCCTCTTTTGAATCCGACATGTGGGAATACAAGAACCTTCCCGGCTTCTCACTTGTCGCCTTTGACAGGCAGATCAACTATTTTTCCGAAATTTTCCAGTTTGATATCCTGCATTCACTGATGGACGAAACCGCCAATGCGGAAGGCAAGTCATGCCCGCTTGAGCAGACGGTTATCTCGCAGAATGTGCAGGCCATGCAGAACCGCCTGCCCAAGAAGATTCAGGATGCCTTCAAGCAACGGTTCATGAAATACGACGTATCCGTTCTTGACCATTACCCCCAGCTGCTCCCCTACGTTCTCGAAATGGACAGGGCGCAGGTAATGGCGCTTGATTCGTTCGGCAACTACTACCTTTCGGGCATATACGCCTCTTTCCCCTCCGAACTGGATGCGGAAATCAAGCGGTTCGGCATGCGTGCGGGCAAGTTTTCCATCGGAGATAACGAAAAGTACGAACGCAACCGCCTGTTCGTGTACCAATATCTGATGGAGCTGTACGGCTTCCCCATAGTTTCCGAACGCAGAACCTCGAGCGCCCTTTTCGCACGCCGCCTGCACAAAATGGGCGAGCGTTTCCTCATCAGGGTACTGGGTCAGAGTGACCGGACCCTGACCACGCTCTATACCCCGCCCAATCGCAAGCATTACCCGCTGATAGAGAAAATCGCGCTGGTGAAGGTGCACGACGACCAGACCGAGGTCATACGGCGTCTGGAAGAAGGCGGCTTCTTCGTGGACGAGAAGAGGCGCATTGTCATTCTGCGCGTTACCTACGCACAGCACAAATTCAACCCGGACAACGTACGGCAGGAACGCGCCCTTTCCGTGATGATGCAGGAAGTTATTCACCCCATCACCGGAAGAGTCATTGATGACCTGAACATCATCAAGGACACCACCAACATGTTTCTGCGCCTCAACGACATCGTGCGGGGCGAACACATGGGGCGCATCACCTACAAGCGTAATGAAATCGTCGAAAACACGGATACGGACGAAAAGCGGCTCAAGTTCCTCTACGCGTGGCTCTCAAAGCACCAGCGCAGAATCATCGGCTATTCGGACGAGTTCTTCGGCAACGTGGTCAAGGTTCTGGACGGCTACCTGCTCTCGCCCGACAACTACGAGGTGTTCGGCAACCTGAACGAACTGTATCAGGAAGTATGGGCCCGCTACAGCTTCATCCAGCAGGCCCGCAAGATCAAACTGCTTGAAGATCTGCGCATGCGCGAGTTCAAGGGCGAACGCATCAGCTACGGCACCATGCTGACCGAAACGGCAACACTGCTCCACGGCCTCAAGTTCGAAATTGTAAGTTACTTTGACGAACTTGTCGCAAGTGTCATCTCCATTGCCGAATCCATTCTCAACGACCGCTATCTGACCCGCAATTACATTGACAAAAGGGACGATCAGCTCACGCCCTACGGTATGGAGATGAAAAAACAGTACAGAAAACTCGTCTCCCTACTTGACGAATTCAAAGCAATCCGCAAATCTCGTCGCGAGTTCAGTCAGAATCGCTAATATGACCATTCGATTCTGAAGGAACCAGCAACCACACCACAACATCCACCATCAACCGCTCAGGAGGACGCCTTGTCTGACCTGCTCCAAACTCCGTTAACGTCGTGGCACAAGGCTCAGGGCGCCAAAATGGCCCCCTTTGCCGGCTGGGATATGCCCATACAGTACAAGGGCATTATCGTGGAGCACAATCACACCCGTGAGCATGCCTCCATCTTCGACATCTGCCACATGGGTGAATTCACGCTCAAGGGCGCAGGTGCAAAGGATGCCCTCTCCAAGATCGTTACCCACAATCTGGACACGCTCGGCACCGGCAAGTGCCGCTACGGCTTTCTGCTGAATGAAGAAGGCTGCATCCTCGACGACCTTATCGTCTACTGCATGGGCGATGACGATTACATGCTGGTGGTCAACGGTGCCTGCACCGAATCCGACTTTGCATGGATAGCCAGCCACCTGCCCACATCGCTCGCCTTTACCGATATTTCCTCCCAGACCGCCAAGATCGACCTGCAGGGTCCCGATGCCTACGACGTGCTTGAGGCTGTCATGGGTTCCGGTTTCCGCTCCCTCAAGTATTTCTGTCATGTGACGGCTGAATTTAATGGCGATACCATTATCATCAGCCGCACCGGCTACACCGGCGAACTGGGCTATGAATTCTATCTGCCCGCCTACAATGCCGCTGCGCTGTGGGACAAGCTCAATGCCGATTCCCGCGTGGAACCTGCCGGCCTTGGTGCACGCGATACCCTGCGCCTTGAAGTAGGCCTGCCCCTCTACGGACAGGACCTCGACACCAAGCACAACCCCACCGAAGCCGGAATGGGCTGGCTGCTCAAGTCTCCTGCCGCGTATATCGGCAAGGGCAAGGATGCAGAAGTTCGCGAAATGCTCATTCCCCTCACCATTCCCGGCCGCAGAGCCGCACGTCACAACGACGTTGTCTGCCTGCCCGATTCCAAGGGCGGCAAGGAAGTGGGCATAGTCACCAGCGGCTCCTTCTGCCCCTCCGTGGGCAATTCCGTGGCTCTCGCTTACGTGGCCAAGGAATACGCCGAAGATACGGCCTTTGTCGTCAAGACCGCCCGTGCAGGGCTGGAAGCGACCCGGTCCGAACTTCCCTTCTTCAAGGGCGGCACGGCCCGCAAGAAGCTGGAAGAGTAACCGGTCCACCTGTTTCTCCATGCTTATAAAGGGGCGGCTCCGGCCGCCCTTTTCCGTTGCAATCTGCCAATGTTTTTTGCGCGGGGAACCGGACGCATTGGAGTTGGCAGACCGCCCCATGCCTGTTAAGAAAGCGCAATAGAGTTGCCGACCTTGCGTGTCGCGCCACAGCACTTCATCCATTTCCGGAGTTTCGATTCTTGAAAACGTTCTATCTGCCGCCCGAAGAATGGCGGGAACCATACGCACTTGAAGGACAGGAAGCCAAGCACCTCGTCAAAGTGCTGCGCGCCCGCGAAGGCGACCATATTCGCCTGCTGGACGGAAGAGGCCGCGAAGGCACCTTTCGCATTACCGCCACGGAAAAGCAGCGGGTTTCACTCAAACTTGAAGCTTTGGTTGAACATCCTGCCCCTTCCGGTTCCACCGTGCTTGCGCTGGGCTGGGCCAAGTCCGTGCGGCGCGGCTGGCTGCTGGAAAAAGCCGTTGAACTTGAAGCCGGTGGCGTGTGGCTCTGGCAGGCAGACCGTTCTCAATCCCATGTTCCGGAAGACATAAAGGAATCGTGGGAAGGCCAGATGATCGCGGGCGCCAAGCAGAGCGTAAATCCGTGGTTGCCAGAACTGCGCACTCTTCCCGAAGGCGTGGAAGGATTGGTGGCTCTGGCATCGGAATTTGATCGCACCCTCATTCTGTGGGAAGGCCAGTCCCCCTCGGTCCTGCTCTCGCCCCCCATGCTCGGCGGCAACGGCCGGACCCTGTTTGTTGTGGGACCGGAAGGCGGCTTCTCCGACCGCGAAGTGCGTGTTCTCACCGAAGGCGGCTTCACTCCCGTCAGCCTTGGGCGCCGCATCCTGCGGTGGGAAACTGCGGCCCTGCTCTGCCTTGGCCTGGACTGGTGGCACCGCGAACTGAACGCATCGTCTGCCGCAGAAAATGGAGGCGGACAGTGAGTGTACGCCAGCCGCTTGCGGACAGAATCCGCCCGGAATCCTTTGACGACTTTGTCGGTCAGGAACATCTGAAGGCGCGCATAACCGCCCTTGGCAATGCCAACAGGCTTCCCAGCCTGCTGCTCTTCGGCCCGCCCGGCTGCGGCAAGTCCACTCTGGCCCTGCTGCTTGCCCGGCAGACGGGCAAGAACTGGCTGCGCGTAAGTGCGCCGGAGGCCGGTCTGCAGCAACTGCGCAAATCCCTTACCGGCGTGGACGTGCTGGTGCTGGACGAACTGCATCGCTTTTCCAAGGCGCAGCAGGACTTCTTTCTGCCGCTGCTGGAATCGGGCGAAATAACGCTGATTGCCACAACGACGGAAAATCCTTCTTTCAGCGTCACCCGCCAGTTGCTCTCGCGGCTGCACGTGCTGCGCCTGCGCCCCTTGAGCAGGCCGGAGATGATACAGCTTGCACGGCGCGGCTCGGAATCCAGCGGCTTCTCGCTGGAGGACCAGTCCTACGACTTCATCGCAGGAGTTGCCCACGGTGACGCGCGCACCATGCTCAATCTTCTTGAATATGTGGCTGCCCTGCCCGAAGAATCGCGCACGTTCGAGAATCTGCGCTCCGCCCTGCCCGAAGTGGTCATCCGGCACGACAAGGACGGCGACAACCACTACGAGCTGGCATCCGCGCTCATCAAGTCCATCCGCGGCAGTGATCCGGATGCTGCACTCTATTACCTCGCCTGCCTGCTTGAAGGTGGAGAAGATCCCCGTTTCATCACCCGCCGTCTCATCCTTTCCGCTTCGGAAGATATAGGTCTGGCAGACCCCACGGCCCTGCAGCTCGCTGTTGCCTGCCAGCAGGCCATAGAATTTGTGGGCATGCCCGAAGGATTTATTCCCATGGCGGAATGTGTGGTGTATCTTGCGCTTTCGAAGAAGAGCAACTCCACCTACGCAGCCTACCTTGCTGCGGCCAAGGAGATACGGACAAACGGGCCGCGCCCTGTGCCGCTGCACCTGCGCAATCCTTCCACCAAGCTCCAGAAGGACTGGGGGTACGGCAAGAACTATCTGTACCCGCACAGCTACCCTGAAGGACACGTAGAACAGCAGTATTTGCCGGACGGGCTGGAAGACAGGCATTTCTATCAACCCAAGGAACACGGCATGGAACCCCGCATAGCGGCGTGGTTCCGGCAACTGAACAAAAAGAAACCCTAAACGGTACCGCGCATGGCTGCAGCCCTTCTTTACAGCATCATCACACCCAGCGCAGGCAAACGCCCCCTGGCCCTTACTCAGGCCGTGGACAGTGTGCATAGCGCGATGCTGCATGCGGGGATTGATGCTTCGACCCTTGAAATGCTTGTCGGCTACGACGGCATGCAAGGCCCGCAAGTGCGCGACTACCCTTTCGTGCGGTTCATGAACCTGCCCGCGCAGGGTAATTTCGGCAACGGTATACGCCGGATTCTGCTGCGGGTGGCAAAAGGAGCACGAATCATCTTTCTGGATGACGACAACACTCTGGCCCCCGAAGCCTTTACCATCTTCGGCAGATATCCTGATGCGGAACTGGTGATCGCCCGCATTGATGTGAGCAATACCTTTGCGAACGGATATCTTCCGGAACATGTGGAAGGCAGGGAGCTGTTCCGTCCCACCAATGTGGACCCGCTGTGCATGTGCCTTTCACGGGACCTTGTGCAGAACCGGTGCGGAGGCTGGGAGGTTTACGAAGGCTATGAATCGGATTATCGGAATCTGGTACGCTACTACCGCCGTGCCCGCTCCGTTGCCATAACGGACGAGGTGGTGGGCACCTATGACGCTGGACGTGGATTGGATCGGGGGGGCATGAACCGCAGACAGCAGGACATTGAATCAAAACGGGAGACATCATGATACAGCGAGCCTTACTGCTTATCGCAGCACTCATGCTTATTTCACTTTCCTCTGGTTGTGCCATCTACAAAACGACCGTTGATGAACGGGATGTGAAAACCGTTGCAACCGACAAGTATATCACTGCGGAAATCAAGGCCCGCTTTCTTGAAGACAAGCTGGTCAGCATTCTCGACATAGGGGCCAACGTGTATCAGGGCCACGCCTATCTGTATGGCGAATATGAAAGCGACGCACAGCGCGCCCGCGCCATATCCATTGCTCAGAGTGTGGATGGTGTGACCAACGTCACCTACTACCTGCTGCCCAAGGTGAAGGATGATGGCTGCGGCACCACAGACAACCTGATGATTCGCGGTGAACTGGAAAAAGAACTCATCTCGGACGACCGCATCTGGTCCACCAACGTGGATGTTGCCGTCATCCAGTGTAATGTCCTGCTGATGGGCCGTGTTGGCAGCCAGCGGGAAATTGACCTGTCCATCAAGTACGCCAAGGAAATAGAAGGCGTACGCAGGGTCCGCTCCTACCTGCGGGTTCTCGGCAAATAGCCTTTTCCGCCATACGAACGACAGCGCCCCCGATCTCTCCAGGTCGGGGGCGCTTGATATTGGGGAGACTGCCAGTCTCTCCCGGAGTCGGTTCTACTTCTTGCCGAATATTGCCGGAGGCTTGGTGGTATCGCCGCCGGTATTCGGGAAGTCAGGATAACGGTATGCAGGCGTGTTGTGCTTGATAAGCTCTCTCGCGCCTTCCATGAAGCGGTTGAAGCGGTGCTTGCACTCATAGAAGCCGTGCCACCATGCATAGTCAGGAGCCATCATCATGGAACCCATGCGTGCGCGGCGGCCTTCATGATGCCAGAGTTCGTAGAACTCGACTTCAAGCTCTTCATCAAAGACCGTGGTGTTATCCAGCAGTTTCTTGGCGTACAGGTC
>JBKEAK010000200.1:0-2066 GCA_047972125.1 Halodesulfovibrio sp. | reverse complement strand
TTTTCCGCGCTGGGTGCGGAGCAGAATCCCTACGACCTGAACGGCGTGCCGGATACCGAATACGACAAGTATGTTGCCACGGCATCCGCATCCATTCCCCTTCCTCCATTTGCGGAGAACCTTGCGTTGCAATCTTCTGTGTTTGCCCAGTTCTCTCCGAATACCCTGTACGGAGCCGAGCAGGTTTCCGTGGGCGGGCTCTACTCTGTGCGCGGTTTTCTGGACGAAAGCGTCAGTGCCGACAAGGGCGGTTACATGCGTAATGAACTTGTCTGGACGCAGGCCGCGCCCGACTTTCTCCGTCTGAACACGATTATCTCATCCATCCAACCGTATGTGTTCTACGACGCGGGCTACGTGCACCCCCTGACGGACCGGGAAGACGATCGGGGGCTTCTGCAAGGTTCCGGCTGCGGCATCCGCCTGCAGGGGGACAATGTCTCGCTGGAGATAATGGCCGGGAAGCCCTTGGACCATCCGGAGTCCATCGAAAAGGACCCGTGGACCACCTACACCTCCGTACGCTTCACTTTTTAGGGGAACAGCCATGTATATTTTCAGAGTTCTGCTCAACGCGCTTCTGATCTGCACTCTTGTCCTGCCTGCGCCGCTGGTGGCTTTCGCTGCGGACATCACCCCTGATCCGGCTGCGGCCGCGGGCAACAGGCCCGGTATGGATGCCGCATCCAACGGGGTGCCGGTGGTCAACATTGTTGCGCCCACCAAATCCGGCCTGTCGCACAACATGTACCTCGATTTCAACGTCGGCAAGCAGGGTGTGATCATCAATAACAGCAACAAGCCGGGTATTTCCCAGCTTGGCGGCGGCATGATGGGCAACCCAAAGTTCGGCGGGGGCGCTCAGGCCACCACGATTCTCAACGAAGTGACGAGCAACAGGCCCTCGAGCATACAGGGCTTTACCGAAATATTCGGCGGCAAGGCCGACTACATTCTCGCCAACCCCAACGGTGTGAGCATTAACGGCGGCGGATTCATCAACACCTCCCGCGCCATCATGACCACGGGTGTGCCGCAGGTGGCGGGCGGCAAGTTGAATTCCATCGAGGTGAATCAGGGCAGCATTGCCATTGAGGGCGAAGGCTTTAATGCCAATGGCGCAGACTCCTTCACCATTCTCAGCCGGGCTGCCACCATTGCCGCCGATGTGCATGCCAAACGTCTGGCGCTTGTTGCGGGGCGTAACAGCTACGACCCTACCACAGAAGCGGCTACCGCACTTGCAGACGACCCTGCTGCCGGTCCCGCGCCCACGGTTGCAGTGGACTCGGCAGCCCTTGGCGGCATGTATGCCAACCGTATTTTGCTGGTTGCCACGGAAAAGGGCGTGGGCGTGAACCTGCAAGGTGCCGTGAAGGCTGGCAGCCTTTCGCTGAGCGCCGACGGCAAGCTGAGCCTGAAGCAGGCGCAGGCAGATACCAATGCAGAAATCGCTGCCGGTACCCTGGATGTTGTCAAAGACGGCACCCTCGTTGCGCAGGGCGATATCACGGTCACGGCCGATGTTATCGATAACTCCGGCCTGACCTACAGCGGCGGCAAAACCTCCCTGCTGGCGGATACATCCATCACCAACAAGGCTGGCAGCATAGTCGCCAAGGCTGATCTCTCCATGGGAGATTCTCTGGCATCTTCGCCTGCGGTGGATGTCGCCATCACAAATGAAGGCGGGCTTGTTCAGTCGCTGGAAGGGAATGTTGATATTACTGCGGGTAGTTTTCTGAACAAGATAGAGCTGCTCGATATTCAGCGGACGCTTATTGATACCAAGCGGGTTCCCCGGTTTGACGGTAAGGAGCCTGTGGCAAGGTATATTTCCAGAACATGGGGATCGCGCCCTTACGATACTCGCGTGCTTGAGGAGACCACCTATAAGTACCGTGAGGATGTGGTTTCCAAAACCGCCACGCCGCAGGTTCTGGCCGGTGGCGATATCACGATAGAAGCGAAGAATCTGACCAACGACCATGGCCTTATCGCGGCCAAGAATAACATGTCGCTGAAGGGCGAAAAGCTGGTCAACAAAGGGACCAAGGTTTCATACG
>JBKEAK010000199.1:0-6363 GCA_047972125.1 Halodesulfovibrio sp. | reverse complement strand
TGGGTCCCGATTCGTTACAGCCGGTATCGCGACCGGCTTTGTGTGTCTGGATATGCAAGGAGCCTAACAGTGTCCAACAACCTGTACATTACAGCCACGGAGTCCAAGAGCGGCAAGTCTGCCGTCGTTCTGGGCATGATGCAGCGATTGCTCAGAGACGTCCGTAAAGTCGCCTTCTTCAGGCCCATCATCAACAATCCCAACCGTGACGTTCGGGATCATGACATCAACCTGATCCTCACCCACTTCGGCCTCGATATCCCCTACGAGGATACCTACGCCTACTCGCTGAACGAAGCCCGTGAACTCATCAACCACGGTCAGCACGCCACCCTTCTCGACAACATCCTGAACAAGTACAAGAAGCTTGCCGACAAGTACGACTTCGTTCTGTGCGAAGGCACCGACTTTCTGGGCAAGGACGCCGCATTCGAGTTCGACCTGAACGCCGACATCGCAGCGAACCTTGGCTGCCCCGTAGTGGTGATCTCCAGCGGTCAGGGCAAGAGCACCGATGAAATCATCGGCTCCACCCAGCTGACCATTGATTCGCTCGAAGAGAAGGGTCTGGACATCGTTTCCGCCATCATCAACCGCGCGGATCAGGACAAGGTGAACGCCGAACAGATCATCGGCTCCCTTGAATGCAAGACCCGTTGCACCAACCCGCTTGTCGTTTACGTCATTCCGGAAGAGCCCACCCTGGGCAAGCCCACCATGAACGACGTGAAGAAGTGGCTGAAGGGCACTGTTCTGTACGGCCACGGCCGTCTGGATGCTCTGGTGGACGACTACCTCATCGCTGCCATGCAGATCGGCAACTTCCTCGACTACGTGAACACCGGCAGCCTGATCATCACCCCCGGTGACCGCAGCGACATCATCATTGCCACGCTTGCCACCCGTCTTTCCAACGCATACCCCGATATTTCCGGCATCGTGCTCACCGGTGGTCTGCAGCCCGCAGCGAACGTACACCGCCTGATCGAAGGCTGGACCGGCGTTCCGGTACCGATTCTTTCCGTCAAGGAACACACCTACCTTACCACGCAGATCCTCAACGACCTGTACGGCAAGATCGACCCTGAAAACGAACGTAAGATCAACACCGCCCTCGGTGTGTTCGAAAAGTTCGTGGACACTGCCGAAGTCGCCAAGCGCATCATCGGCCGCAAGTCCTCCAAGGTCACCCCCAAGATGTTCGAGTTCAACCTGATCGAAAAGGCCAAGCGCAACAAGATGCGTATTGTCCTGCCCGAAGGTTCTGAAGAACGCATCCTGCGCGCAGCCGAAATTCTCGACCGCCGCGGCGTTGCCGAAATCATCCTGCTGGGCAATGCCGACGAAATCGGCAAGAAGATCTCCGAACTGGGCCTTGAACTTGGCGATATCCAGATCATCCAGCCCGAGCTGTCTCCCAACTTCGAAAAGTACGTCGAAGCCTACTTCGAGTTCCGCAAGAAGAAGGGCATCAGCATGGAGCAGGCCCGTGATGCCATGTCCGACCCCACTTACTACGGCACCATGATGGTCAAGCAGGATGACGCAGACGGCATGGTTTCCGGCGCCATCAACACCACGGCCCACACCATCCGCCCCGCTTTCGAGTTCATCAAGACCAAGCCCACTGCGTCCATCGTGTCCTCGGTCTTCCTGATGTGCCTGAAGGACCGCGTGCTGGTATTCGGCGACTGCGCAGTAAACCCCAACCCCACTTCCGAGCAGCTGGCAGAGATCGCCATCAGCTCTTGCGAAACCGCACGCATTTTTGGGGTTGACCCGCGCATAGCCATGCTATCATATTCCACCGGCTCTTCCGGTAAGGGTGCTGACGTGGAAAAGGTCATCGAAGCCACCCGCATTGCCAAGGAACGTGCCCCCGAGCTGCTGCTGGAAGGCCCACTCCAGTACGACGCAGCCATCGATGCAGACGTAGCCGCAACCAAGCTGCCCAACTCCGAGGTAGCAGGCAAAGCCACCGTCTTCATCTTCCCCGACCTGAACACCGGCAACAACACCTACAAGGCTGTTCAGCGTGCGGCGAATGCAGTGGCCATCGGCCCCGTGCTGCAGGGTCTTAACAAGCCCGTTAACGACCTCTCCCGCGGCTGCACGGTACCCGATATCGTGAACACCGTAGCCATCACCGCCATACAGGCGCAGGCTGAAAAAGGACTCGTGTAGAGTCCCCAAGGAACCAAACCACCATGAACGTACTTGTTATTAACTCCGGCTCTTCTTCCATCAAATACCAGCTCATCAACATGGAGACCGAAGCCTCCCTGTGCTCCGGCCTTGTTGAACGCATCGGTGAACCCGTCGGCAAGCTCACCCACAAGACCCACCCCGACACCGATGCTGAGAAGAAGATTGCTCTCAACGAAGCTTTTGCCGACCACGTAGCCGGCATGAAGCGCGTTGTTGACCTGATCACCGACAGCACCGACGGCGTTATCAAGGACAAGTCCGAGATCTACGCCATCGGCCACCGAGTTCTGCTCGGCGGTGAAAAGATCACCAAGTCCATCAAGATCGACGAATGGGCCAAGGACGTAATCCGCGAATACTTCCCCCTCGGCCCCCTGCACAACCCTGCAAACCTTGCAGGCATTGAAGTGGCAGAAGAACTCTTCCCCGGCGTGCCCTCTGTTGGCGTATTCGACACCGAATTCCACCAGACCATGCCCCAGAAGGCGTTCCTCTACCCCCTGCCGTACTCCATGTACGAAGACCTGCAGGTTCGCCGCTACGGCTTCCACGGCACTTCTCACCGCTATGTTACCAAGCAGGCTGCGAAGTTCCTCGGCAAGCCCCTGGACGAACTCAACATCATCACCTGCCACCTTGGTAACGGCTGCTCCATGTGCGCCATCAAGAACGGCAAGTGCGTAGACACCACCATGGGTCTTACTCCTCTGGAAGGCCTGATGATGGGCACCCGTTGCGGCGATATCGACCCCGCAATCGTACCCTTCGTCATGGAAAAGACCGGTATCTCCGCTGCTGAAATGGACACCGTCATGAACAAGCAGTCCGGCCTCAAGGGCATCTGCGGCATGAACGACATGCGCGACATTCACGCCGCGCGTCTTGAAGGCAACGAAAAGGCTCAGCTCGCTTTCGACATGATGTCCTACCGTATCAAGAAGTACGTTGGCGCCTTCATGGCCGTTGTGGGCGAAGTTGACGCAGTCGTCTTCACCGCCGGTATCGGCGAGAACGACGAACACATGCGCGCAGCCGTATGTAAGGACATGGAACACCTCGGCCTCTCCATCGACATCGAAGAGAACAACACCCGTCGCGGTGTGGCCCGTTCCATCAGCAAGGGTGGCAAGGTTGATATCCTCATCATCCCCACCAACGAAGAACTGGAAATCGCTCAGGCTACCGTAGAAGTCCTCAAGGGCTAATACGGACCGAGTCGAAGGCATGTTCCGGGGCGGGGTTGCAACACAACCTCGCCCCGTTTTCGTCGGGGTTGACAGAGCGCACAAACAGCACCATTGTTCCGGCGCACCCCTCGTCCATTCAGGAGGCAATCATGACAGGCATATACATAGGTTCCACCAACGCATTCGCGGGCAAGAACATCACCGCGCTGGCTCTCGGGCTGGCACTGCAGAAGCAGGGCCTGCGGGTGGGATACATGAAACCGGTGGGCGCCCTTCCCGTCACCGTTGATGAAGTGGTCGGCGATGAAGACGCCATGCTCCTCAACGAAGTGCTCGGCCTTGATGCAGCCCCGGACGACCTCACGCCTGTCATCATTCCCCGCAACCTGCGCGCCACCCGTCTCATCAAGACCGGCAACTGTATGGACAGCATCCGCACGGCGTATGAAAAGCTCTCGCGCGACAAGGATGTCATGCTCGTATGCGGCAGCGGTGCCTTTCTGCATCGTGGCAAGCACCGCGGCGTGGACGGCCCTGCCATTGTGCGCGAACTGGGGCTGAAGACCATTCTGGTAGACCGCTTTGACAACACCCTGCATTACGACGCCGTGCTCAGCATCCGCGAACTGCTCGGCGATTCGCTGCTCGGTGTGCTGTTCAACGACGTGCCCGAAGTGTTCATGCGCGATGCAGAAGAAATTCTGGTGCCCTACCTCGCCGAGCAGAGCATCAAGGTGCTCGGCATCATCCCCCGCGATCCGCTGCTCAACGCCATCAAGGCCTCCGAGCTGGCATGGCGGCTTGAAGGCAAAATCATTTCCGGCAATGCCCAGTCGCAGCGCATTATCGAAGATTTTCTCATCGGCACCATGCAGGTGGAAAACTTCATGACCCACTTCCGCCGCCAGCGGAACTCCGCCACCATCGTGGGCGGCGACCGTACCGACCTGCAACTGGTGGCGCTGGAGGGTGAATGCCCCTGCCTCATCCTCACAGGCAACATCACCCCCAATGAACTTGTCCGCGCCCGTTCCGAGCAGAAGGGCGTGCCTGTCATTCAGGTCAAGGACGACACCTACACCGTGGCCAAGAACATGGAGACCATTCTCGCCAGCCAGAAACTGCGCGAACTGGTTAAAATCGAACGTGCCGCCGCGCTCGTGAACAACGTCATAGACCTTACGTACATCAGGTCAGCCCTGTAGTCCTTTTCCGGCCACACACGGCATAATTCCGCCTCTCAAAGTACAGATGGTCATTGCCGCTGCTTTCCGGAAATACGGCAGGCCTGCGCCCTTTATCCGCAATCATCGTGACAGTTTCATTTTTTGCGTGCTCTGTTGCAGCAAATCCTTGCCTAATATACAGGAATGCAACATATTAATAGAGTGCCTCTTCAATCCTTAAGTTTGTAGGAGTCCTTATGCTACGCAGCATCACAATCGGAAAACGGGTGTTATTACTCCTTGTTTTCATGACGCTTTTCATGGGGGTAAGCATCTTTGCGTTCATTCGGCTCACGGCCGAGGTTTCTCAGGCCCAACTGCAGGAAACGCAGAACGTCATGCTTGAGGATCATAAAAATCGTCTGAAGCTTGCCACGGACACCATTGCCGATGCGCTCGGCGTCTTGATTGCCGGTGCCGAGACTGACGAAGCCAAGCTGGATATCATACGCAAATCCATCGACAAGTTCCGGTTTGAAGAAGACAAATCCGGGTACTACTTCGTGTATAAGGAAACCACAGTACAGGTTCTGCCGCCCAAGCCCGAGCTAGTGGGCAAGGACCTTTCGGGCATGAAGGATACCAACGGCGTGTATCTGGTTCGCGAACTGAACAAGGCAGCACACAACGGGGGCGGTTTTGTCACCTACATCTGGGACAAGCCCGGCTCCGGCCCCACGCTCAAGCTCGGCTACGCCATACTCATTCCCGGTACCGATAGCTGGATAGGCACAGGCATCTATGTTGATAACATTGACCGCGAAAAGGCCCGCATAGAAGCCAAGATAGGCGAGATTGTCAGCTCCAAGATCACGTGGACCCTCAGCATTCTCTCAGGTGTGTTCATCTTCCTCGTGCTGCCCTTCAGCATCACCCTCATCACCTCCATCGTCCGCCCGTTGCGCGAAGCAACCGCCGCAGCAGATGCCGTTGCCCACGGCAATCTCGAAGTGCAGCTGAACACCATGGGCAAGGACGAAGTTTCCAACCTGCAGAAGTCTCTTAACGAGATGGTCACCACAC
The DNA here is from genome assembly GCA_047972125.1 of Halodesulfovibrio sp. Lineage (GTDB taxonomy): Bacteria > Desulfobacterota > Desulfovibrionia > Desulfovibrionales > Desulfovibrionaceae > Halodesulfovibrio. The sequence goes on along the minus strand of JBKEAK010000199.1, from coordinate 719 downwards.
TCAAGGCCAACATCGAAGACAGGAAAGCCAAGGGGCAGGAGGCAAACAGGCAAACCGACATAGCACGCGAAGCTCTGCGCAAGGCCGAAGAAGCCATGCAACAGGCAGAAAAGGCCACCCGCGAAGGCATGCTCACCGCAGCCGGCCGCCTTGAGGGTGTGGTATCGCGTATCTCCCACGCCACCAGCGACCTTGCCATGCGCAGCGAAGAAATACGCATGGGCACGGAAAATCAGATGAGCCGCATAAGCGAAACCGCCACCGCCATGGAAGAAATGAACGCCACAGTGCTTGAAGTGGCGCGCAATGCCGGTGAAGCCGCCGAACAGACCGAAAAATCGCGCGAGAAGGCCCTGCAGGGCTCTTCCGTAGTCTCTGATACCGTCAAGTCCATGAATTCCCTCCAGACCATCACAACCAATCTCAAGGACAACATGCACCACCTTGGCGAGCAGTCGGTCGCCATCGGTCAGGTCATGAACGTGATCAACGACATTGCCGACCAGACCAACCTGCTGGCCCTGAACGCCGCCATCGAGGCCCCCCGTGCCGTTGAAGCCGTTCGCGGTTTAGCGGTTGTGTCAGACGAAGTGCTCTAGCTGGCCGAAACAACAATGCGCGCCACCAAGGAAGTGGGCGAGAGCATCAAGTCCAAACAGAACCTCGCCAATGCGACCGAGGCAGGCATCGATGACGCAGTGGAGCCCCTAACCGGCGCC
>JBKEAK010000198.1:0-32796 GCA_047972125.1 Halodesulfovibrio sp. | reverse complement strand
TCATTGCCAAGGAAGGCTGCGAGATAACTCCGGAAGATGTACGCGACTTCTGCCGCGGGCAGATTGCTTGGCACAAGGTGCCGCGCTACATCGCCTTCATCACGGAATATCCCATGACCGCCAGTGGCAAGATTCAGAAATTCAAGCTGCGCGAGATGGCCGGGGAACTGTTCCCCGAAGCGATGAAGTAACCAAGTCGCACACGACAATAATAAAAGGCGGCCCCGCAAGGGGCCGCCTTTTTCATGGCAATGAATTTTCGGAGAGAGACAGGGCGGGCAACCGCCCTATTTGTTTTCCATCGGCAGCTGAATGGTGAATGTGGTACCGCGTCCCACTTCTGCATCCACGGTGAACAGGCCATCATGGTTGGTGGTGATGATGAAGTAGGAAACGGAAAGCCCGAGGCCCGTGCCTTCGCCCACCGCCTTGGTGGTGAAGAAAGGCTCGAACACGCGCTTGCGGGTTTCTTCATCCATGCCGGGGCCGTTGTCCGCCACGTCGATACGGGCGCGCCCTCTGTCATAGCTGGTAGATATGATGATCTGCGGCGGGTCTTCCCTGTCACCGCGTTCTGCCATGGCCTGTGCCGCGTTCTTGAGCAGGTTGAGCAGCACCTGCTCTATTTCCTGCGGCGAACAGAGCACCTGCGGCAGCGAGGGATCGAAATTCCGCACGATGTTGATATGGCGGAAGTCGTATTTCTTCTTCAGGTCGTAGTCGTTGGCGGCAAGCTCTATGGTTTTGTCCACCAGCTCGCCGAGGTTCACAGATGTTCTGCGGGCCTCGCTGCGGCGGCTGAATTCCAGCATGTTGCTCACGATATTCGCAGCGCGCCTGCCTGATTCGTGAATGCCGTCAAGGAAGCGGATAATGCCGCGATTCTCAAGATAGGCGCGGACGCTTTCCATGCTGCAGCCCGCTTCTTCGGCCGCCTTGTGGTTGGCCGGGAAGTCGAGTGACACGCGGCGGCGGATGTTCTGGGCACCCTGCAGAATACCACCCAGCGGGTTGTTGATTTCGTTCGCCATGCCTGCAGCAAGCCCGCCGACGGAAAGCATCTTCTCCGTCTGCACCATCATTTCCTCAATGCGGAAACGGTCGGTCACGTCGTCCAGGCGGACAACCGCGGAGAACTCGCCACGCGTGACCACGGGGTAGATGATGATGTCGAAGTAACGGGTGCGCTCGCCTTCAATAACGGGCTCCTTCTCCATGGAGATGTTGGTGCCTGTGGCGATGGATTCCTTGATGTGGGAAAGCAGCATCTTGTAGCCGGGCAACACCTCGGTGAAGGGACGGGAATAGGCTTCTGCTGCCAGAATGCCCGTTGCCTCCTCGGCGGTCTTGTTCCACTGGGTTATGCGCGCATCCTTGTCCACGCTCACGATGATCGAGGGCATGGAGTTGAGGATGTTGTCCAGCGTGTTCTTGGTTTCCCACAGTTCGCGCTCGGCAAGCTTGCGCTGCGTAATATCGGTGTGCGCACCGGCCATGCGGTAGGGTTCGCCGGAATCATCGCGCACGCAGATGCCGCGCCCCAGAACCCAGCGATATTCCCCGTCCTTGTGGCGCAAGCGGTATTCCACCTCGAACTGTTCCGTTATGCCGGACAGATAATCCTCATGGGCGCGCAGCACCCTGTCCAGATCGGCGGGATGCATGCGTCCCTGCCACTCATCCAGATCGTTGGGAATTTCACTGTCCTGATAGCCGATAATGGCCTTCCAGCGGGGGGAGAAATAGACCTCGTCGGTATTGAGATCCCAGTCCCATATACCGTCGTTGGTTGCGGTAACTACGAGCGAATAGCGCTCTTCACTCAGGCGCAGGGCGGCCTCGGCACGTTCACGTTCACGAATCTGCCCCTGCAGCTGCCGGTTTATTTCCACCAGCTGTTTTTCACGCGCCGCCACTTCCTTGGCCATGACGGAGAAGTTCTCTGCAATCATGCCGAGTTCGGCGTTCTGAATGACGCTGAAGTCGAACCCGAAGTCACCCTTGGCGACCTGATTCACCCCTTCCAGCAGCACTTCGAGCGGGCGGCGCAGATAAATGCGCAGCAAAATACCCGTTGCCACAAGAATAACGGTGAGCACGCCGCCGAGCGCAAGCAGGTTTGTGGTGACAAGCCGGCCCAGATCACGCTTGTATTCGGCAAGGGAAAGCACCACCGTGGCATGCCCGATGATCTCACCTTCGTACATGACGTCGCGTTCGCGGAAAACGCGCGCGTCGGGATCATCGCGCTTTACTGTGGAAAAGAGTACCTTGCCGAGGGGGTCGAGAATGCGCACTTCGTTCACCAGATCATACTGCGCGAACACGGTACCTATCTGATCTATTGTGCGGGTATCGAAGTTCCAGATGGGAACGGAAAGGATGTCGGAAAGACGGGTGATGTATTCATCGGCCTTTCCTTCAACTTCATGCAGCATCTCCTGCGAATTTCGCATGTACTGCCAGGAGAGGGTTGTTGCGACGACAAGCAGAATCATGACCATGAGGCTGACTGTCAGATCGCGCGAAATGGATTTGCCTTTGAAGATACTCACCGGAGAGTATGCGCGTTTGGAAATGAGTTTTTCCTGCATCGTTCGTCCGTACAGATAAGAAACTTCAGAATCGCGGAGGGAATTCCATTTCCATCCACCCTGCCCCGAGATGGTTGATACCACACTATCGTATAGACTTAAATACTTGGATAGTATTTTTTCCCCGCACCCCTGCAGGGTATGACTACAGTATCAACCCTGCATTGTCCGGGGCATGACCACTTCATGCACCCCCTCAGGCACTTGACTCCGCTGCTGTTCTGGGCAAGAAAAACGGGGTTCTTGCGTACTCGGCGCGCGCACCTTCCTTTTCAAAAACATGCTGCACTCTGGCAGCTACATATACCCGGGAGCATTTATGGGCTTTTTCTCCAAGATCAAGCGTCTCTGGTCCGGCAAAGAAGAATCGGTTGAAACACCTTTGACGGAAGCTCCGGCACTTGAAACGGAACAAAGTGCAGAACAAGGCCCGGAACAAGGTACGGAACGGGGTACAGACCAGCCCTCCGAACCGGTTTCCGCACCTGCTTCCAGCCCCCTTTCCGGTCAGGACGCCGGACAGCCTGCTGCTCCCGAAGAACCCAAGGCCGAACCGGCCCAGCCTGTACAATCTGAACAGCCCGCACAGCCGGTTCAGCCTGTCATAGCTGAACCGGTGCACGCTCCCGCAGCCCCCGAGCCTGCAGCAGCGCAGCCCGCACGCCCCGCAGCCGATGCCGACAAGCCCCAGTGGCAGAAGGATCTCACCCTTGCCCTGCGCAGCGCAGAGCCGCGCCTCTCCACCTGGCTGGAACATGTGCTCAAAGACGTGCAAAAAGCCGACGACACGCTGTGGGAACGCCTGCGTTTCTTCTTCTCCGCGCTTGATGCGCCTGCCGACGAAGCCGACAAGTTCATCCGCAACTTTGCGAGCTGGCTCGACAACATGGAGTATGAATACGTCAACGACTTCCGCTCCGAACTGCAGTACCGCCTTGCTCTGGCTCTGGAACTGGAGGACGAGGAAGACGAACGCTCGCGCCTGTTCCTCAAGCTTTCCGAAGGCCTTTCCAAGACCAAGGAACAGATCACCAAACAGATAGACGGCCTGCTCTCTTCCCACAGCACCATCAACGAAAAGTTCTGGGAAGAGCTTGAAGAAATTCTCATCATGGCCGACGTGGGCTTCGAACCCACCATGAAGCTCGTCAACCGCCTGCGCGAACGCGTGCGCAAGTCCGGTTCCGACGATCCCGAGCAGTTCAAGACCCTCATGCGCGAGGAGCTGGAAGACATCTTCAGAATGCCGCCCCGCATCAAGGCCGTGAACCTGCCGGAAGTAGTGCTCATGGTTGGCGTAAACGGTGTGGGCAAGACCACCACCATTGCCAAGCTGGCCTACCGCGCCCAGATGCAGGGCAAGAAGGTGCTCATTGCAGCGGGCGATACCTTCCGCGCAGCAGCCATTGAGCAGTTGCAGGTATGGGCAACCCGCGTAGGTGCCGGATTCTACGCCAAGGCACCCAACTCCGACCCTGCCGCCGTTGCCTATGAAGCCGTGGAACTGGCCGTGAAGGATGGCTATGACATCCTCTTCGTGGACACTGCAGGCCGCCTGCAGACCAAGGTGGACCTCATGGCCGAGCTGCAGAAGATTCGCAACGTGCTCGGCAAAAAGCATGAAGGCGCGCCGCACCGCACCATTCTGACCATTGACGCCACCACCGGTCAGAACGCCCTGTCGCAGACCAAGATATTCAACGAAGCCTGCAAGCTGGACGAGATAGTGCTCACCAAGCTGGACGGCACCGCCAAGGGCGGCATTGTGGTTGCCGTGGCCATGGAGTTCGGCATTCCCATCTCCTACATCGGCCTTGGCGAAAAGATGGAAGACCTGCGCCCCTTCAACGGCACGGACTTCGCCAGCGCCCTGCTCGGCAGCTAGCAGCACTCGCCTGCCCCACAAACAGAAAAAGCCGCGTCATCACGACGCGGCTTTTTGTTTTAAGACAGCGTTTTTTCTGTTTATTGGCTCCGCCGGGCAGGAACCTAACGTTCCTGCACCTCGTATAAGCGATGAAAATCCGTTATTGGCTCTCAGCTCCGGCTTAACGGGATGATGTTCGTACTGATAACGAGGGGTTATCGCTCCCCCAAGCCGCGTCTTCACGACGCGACATTTTGTTTTCTGCTACGCCCAGGGCCGACGGTTACCTGCACCTCAGGGCTTACCCACCTTCACACAGGTCCCGTTACGGTATTCCTCGAAGGCCAGACGGATTTCATCATCCGTATTCATGACAATGGGCCCGCGCCACGCCACAGGCTCGTTGAGCGGTGCGCCCGAGACCAGCAGAAAACGCAGCGATTCAGCACTGGCACGCAGGGTTATGGAATCGCCATCGCCAAAGAGCACAAGCATGCGATCTTTCACCACCACGGAAGGCGCGCCGGTATCGCCACCGAGCACCTCGCCGCTGCCACCGATGATATAGACGAAAACCGTATGCCCGCGCACGGTACGGTGCTCAAACTTCACATCGGCAGGTACGGATACATCCAGATATTCCGGCGAAATGACCACATCGCGCACAGGCCCGCTGACCGTGCCCACTTCGTTGCGCTCGTCCTGCAGGGTTCCGGCTATCACCTTGGCGGTGACACCTTCCGGCAACTGCACAAGGGGAATCTCGCCTGCCGTCACCCCCCTGTATCTGGGGTCCATCATCTTCTGCGCGGCGGGCAGATTTGCCCAGAGCTGAAAGCCGTGCATGAAGCCTTTTTCGTCCCCCTTGGGCATTTCCTGATGCACAATGCCACTGCCCGCAGTCATCCACTGCACATCGCCGGAGGATATGACTCCGGCATTGCCGAGGCTGTCACCATGCTCCACATCGCCGCGCAACACGTAGGTTATGGTCTCTATGCCACGGTGGGGATGCCACGAAAAACCCTGCACAAAATCTTCCGGCGTGTCGGAGCGGAAGTCATCCAGCAGCAGAAAGGGGTCGAACATGGGGGCCTCGTAATAGCCGAACACCCTGCGAAGGCGCACGCCCGCCCCTTCGGTCATCGGCTCCCCCTGAAAAACGTGCTGTATTGAACGACGCATATTCCCTCCCAAATTTTAAACAGAGTATCCCACGTCTATACCATTCTCATGTCTCTGCCTACTTATTTTGCAAAAAGTTCCACTCCTCGCACGCCTGCATCCCGCGAACCAGACAGAGCACCGCAGATGAACAAGGCGGAGAACACGAAAAGCAAGGCACCCAAGCTGTAACAGGTTGGCGAAACAGATAATTTGCTATAGTGTGCATCGCTTCGCCAAAGGGTTTCCCGCCACGATTCCCAATGCCATGCCCCAAGCGGGGCAACCATACCAGACAGACACAGGATGCCAGATGACGGAAGCTGAAAGAGATACCATCCGCCGAAAGATCGTGCAGGAAATAGAACGTCTGAAGCCGGAGATTGAACGCCTGAAGGAAATCACCAAACCCGTTGCACCGGACGATGCCATCGGCCGCATTTCACGCATGGATAACATCGTGAACAACAGCGTGAACAAGGCCGCACTGGGCAAGGCTGTATCGCGCCTCGCAGGGCTGGAATACGCGCTCGGGCAGTGTGGTCATTCCGATTTCGGTACCTGCATAGAATGTGGGGCATCCATCCCCACGGCGCGCCTGCTTGCCATGCCGGAATCCGCCATGTGCGTAGCCTGCGCGGAATAGACGCAAGCTCTTCTCACCGCGCCGCATGCCTGCGGCAACACCACACCATATTTCGCCACAAGCAAGGGGCCGCTGACGGATACACTCCGGCAGCGGCCCCTCCATTGCCTACGGGGTTAGGCAATGGAAAACTAGCCTATGGGCAGCACGGTGCTGCCGTATACCTCGTTCAGAACGTCTGCCATGGCGAGATATATCGCCGATGCGCCGCACACTATGCCTTCCCACCCTGCCAGCGTGCCTATGGCCTCGCTGCCGGTGAAATCGCGCGCGGCCAGCAGAAAGAACAGCACCGTCAGCGAAAAGAAGATGAACTTGAGCACGGTGTTGCTTCTGAGCGTGCCAAGGAACATGAAGAAGGTGAACACGCCCCACATGACAAGATACCATGCCATGTAGCCAACGGGCGTGGCTTCTGCCAGCCCGGTCTTGGGGAGTACGATAAGGGCAACCAGCGTCAACCAGAACAACCCGTAGGATGTGAAGGCCGTTAGCCCGAAGGTGTTACCCTTTTTGAATTCCATGATGCCTGCAATGATCTGCGCGATGCCGCCGTAAAAAATCCCCATAGCCAGAACCATCGAGCTTATGGGGAAGAATCCGGCGTTGTGAATATTCAGCAGCACAGTGGTCATGCCGAACCCCATCAACCCCAGCGGTGCCGGATTGGCCAGTTTCTGGTCCATTGCCTTTTTCCTCCGCCTGATTCCCGGCACACCGCCATCACCGCAGTTCCGGTTCAGGTGTTCTGCCCCTTTCCGAAAACGAAAGGTGCCGTTTGTAAAAATGGCGAGGCGTGCCCAAACGCCTCGCCGCCCAACATATGTCGCGGCATTCAGCCGCATGCGCGCATGACGGATGCACGGCTGTATCCCAGTTAAATGACCGTGCAGGAAGAAACCGCCACATGGCTGCATGAGAAGCACAGTATGCATGCCGTGCACTTTGCGACAGCCATTTTCGGTGAATGGCAAGCTGCCGTCGGCAAACGGTGAACGGTATCAGCGCGCGCGGTGAAGGGAAAAACGCAGAACAAGGACGGGGGAATACGGACACATGGGCAGTCCCGCCCCCCGAGACGGCATGCACATGGACTTGCTGGCCGGAGTATCAGCCCAATGACCGGCTTGGCCACAACGCAGCTCGCTGGCAGACAATGCAGGTCCATAAACGCAGAAAAGGCTCAGGTGCCACCCTGAGCCGTTCTGGAAATTTGTGAAAAGAAAGAAGGTAACCAGACTATAGCAACCGGCGTGCCAAAGACTGTCATCCGCACGCAAAACAATTAATATCACACAATATCAGCATGTTATCAGGCGACAACAAATTAGAAGTGAACTTCCAGTTTGTACAAGTTTTTGCACTTCATCGGCCCTTGTGCAATTGCTCAGCGAGGCAAGTTCAAATTTCTGCACAAACCGCCCACATTCATAACAGGCTGTTTTCACAGAACAAGTGCACATGGCAAACCTCACCTGCGGACAAAAGAAAACGGGCCGGCAGGGGATGCATCCCCTGCCGGCCCGGATTGTCCAAGATTTTTAACTGCGGCTAGTCCACGTAGAGATAGCGCTTGATCTTGTGGGTGGGCGTCTTTTCAAAAGGTTCGGTCTGCTCGATGATCTTGTTCAGCTTGGAGAAGGTGGAAACCTTGTTGTTCACTTCCTGCCGCAGCGATTCGAGCACCTCGTTCACCTTGGACTGCATCTTTGCCGCCGCAAGGCTGCCGAATTCTTCGTCGGCCTTGGCGTAGTCCATGTGCACGCGGGCGACCAGCTTGCCGTCCATCTGATAGACAATGCATTCAAGCACCCATGCGGACTGCATGATCACGCCTTCAATTTCCTCGGGGTAGATGTTCTCCCCGCTGGGACCGATGATCACGTTCTTCAGGCGGCCCTTGATGGACAGGTGGCCGTCGCTGTCCAGCTTGCCAAGATCGCCGGTACGGAACCAGCCGTCTTCCGTGAAGGTGCCCTTGGATATTTCCGGCGCCTTGTAATACTCACGCATCACGTTGGGGCCCTTTACGGCAATCTCACCCTCGCCAGTGGCGGGGTCCTTCTCCAGAATGCGGATTTCCACCCCATGCAGCGGCTTGCCGATGGAATAGAGCTTGGCTCTGCCCGGTGCATCGCCTGCACACAGGGGGCTGGTTTCCGTCAGGCCGTAGCCGAGGCCATAGGGAAAGCCTGCCTCGCGCAGGAAGAGTTCCACGTCAGGTGCCAGTGCCGCCCCGCCGATGCAGAACATGCGCAGGCGTCCGCCAAAGGTTTCCAGCAGCTTCTTGCCAGCCACAGCGTTGAGCTTTTTACGAACGGCAGGAATGCGATAGAGATTGCGCTTGAGCCATGTGCCGGTCAGTTTGGGCAGAATGGCCGTCTTGAAAATCTTTTCGATAACCAGCGGCACGGAGAGTATGATCGTGGGCCGCACCTGCGCAAGAGCGGGCAGCAGCGCACGGGCCGTGGGCGGCTTGTCCATGTAATAGATGTGCGCGCCATGCGCCAGCGGCAGCACCATGCCGAGAGTGCATTCATAAGTATGCGAAAGCGGGAGAATGGAGAGCAACCTGTCGCCGGGAGCAACCTTGATGATGGTTTCCACCACCGATATGGCGTTGGAAACGATGTTGGAGTGCGTGAGCACCACGCCCTTTGAGTGTCCGGTAGTGCCTGAGGTGTAGATAATCGCGGCAACGTCGTCGGGCTTCACTTCGTAGCGTTCTTCATCGAACAGCCCTTCAACAACTTCGGAAAACTCGCTGGGATTCTCTTCACCCAGCTTGTGGCTCACGCGTTCAGAAAAACGCTCAGCCATGCGCCATGCCTTGTCCTTCCACTTACGGAATTCGCGCAGGCCGGTCTTTTTCAATTCCTTGAGCTTGTCCTTGCCTTCATCCAGCCCGACAGGAGAAAAAGTCTCTATGAGAATACACTGGGGCTGCTCGTCAAACTGGCCGTCTTCCAGCTTGGGGTAAAGTCGCTCGGACACGAACACCACACTCGATTCGGAGTGGCGCAAAATATGATGAATGGCGTCCGGGTGAAAATCCGGCAGAATGGGAACGGCAACAGCCCCAATGCCGGTAATGGCGAAATAAGCCATGGACCAATGCGGGCAGCTTTCGCTGAGAATGGCAACTCTGTCCCCGCGCACCACACCTTGTTCCGCAAGCAACCGGCTCAAGGAATCTACGGTTTCGGCAAACTCACCGTAGGTAATAACCTCCCCGCCCACATATGAGACGGCAGGATCGTTCGCAAAATGGGTTGCGCTTCTGTCCAGCACCGCCTGAAGCGTCAGCTTCTCCAATGGCTCCATGTTCCACTCCCTGATAGTAATCCGCCACGATACCCCCTACCGCAGCCATTTGGGTTTACGGCAATATGAACAATCGCGCAATATCGCGGGGATGCCGGATTCGCGACAAAATGCGCACAGCATTGTGCACCCGCCGTTCGGCCTGAGGGCTTCACATTGCAGGCCGGTTCAGCCGCCATGTCCACTTGACCGGGGGCAGCAGATGCCGCATACCTTCTGCTCAGGCACAGACCCGTACCCGTCACACCGTATAACCACACAAGGGAAACGCCATGATCAAGCATATCGTATGGTGGTCGCTGAAAGAAGAGGCCGCAGGCGCAACCGCTGCGGAAAACTGCGAAAAGATGGTAGCCATGCTCCGCGCCCTGGAAGGCAAGATTCCTTCTCTGGACAGCATTGAAGTTTCCACCACCTTCCTCGGCTCCACCACCGAAGAACCCATTCAGGTTATTCTGCAGTCCACCCACAATGACGAAGAGAGCCTGAAGGCATACGCAGTGCACCCTGAGCACATGAAGTGCGTTGAGTTCATCAAGCAGATCGTTGCCACCCGCAAGGCCATCGACTACGTGATCTAGCCCTACATTTTTCTGCAAAAAAGAAGCCCCCGCCGGAATTTCTGGCGGGGGCTTCTTCATTTCATCTCATGCGGGCTGCCTTCGCCCGCTGGCGCACGGCTCGTGACCGTGCCGACTATCTGGGCTGCAGGAACTACCTGTTAATCCACATCTATGCCCATTTCTCCGTAGATAGCGGCATCGCGGCTGCCCGCGCTGGCCTGCAAACGGGCCTCTTCATCCGCAAGGAACCGCGTAAGCGCCTCACCGACAAGAGAGGACACGTCACAGCCATTGGCTTCTGCCAAGGCGCGCAGTTTCTCAGCAGCTTCCTTCGGAATGGGTATTGAAGTTTCCGGCATGATCATGCTCCCTTTTCAGTGGATATGTGCAAAGGCTACCCCGAAGCGGAAGCAAAACCAAGCAATAAAGCCGCCCCCGAAATGGGGGCGGCTTTCATAGTATCCGGCAATCCGTCCGGGCGTTGCAGCCCGTAAGGGATTAGTAGCCAAAGCGAAACCCCACTGTTCATTCAAACATTAAATATATATTGCTAGATATTTCTCCGTATTTTATCCACTAAAAAAAGGAGATCACTATGATGGAATGGGAAAAACTACTTCAACCACATCGCTTTTCTCAAGGTTGCGACATAGCTATCGATCCCATTGAACTAGGAAGAAGCCCATTCTCTAAAGATCAAGACAAAATTACTTTTTCAAGCTCTTTTCGTAGATTGGCTAAAAAAACCCAAGTCCACCCTTTGGCTAACAACGACCACGTCCATACGCGATTAACCCACAGCATTGAGGTTGCCAGCGTAGGAAGATCGATCGGAAACACCATCGGCGCATGGATTAACGACACTCATAATTCTCCCATCAAATACGCACATCATTTAGGAGAAATTGTTTACGCAGCGTGCCTAGCCCACGACATTGGCAATCCGCCTTTCGGGCATGCGGGAGAAGCCGCCATACAAGACTGGTTTACAAAAAAACAATGTGCCCTTCTCTATGAAAAGCCAAATGATGGAAAATTCAACTCTCAACAATTACTCGATTTCAAACTCTTTGACGGAAACGCCATGGGTTTCAGGGTATTAACTCAAACCGAATACGACTCTTTCAACGGCGGAATGAGATTAACTTTCCCAACCCTTGCGTCAATGTTAAAGTATCCATGGACATCTCAACACGCAGAAAATGTAAATAAAAAGAAATTTAGCTGCTTCTATTCCGAAATGGAGATCAGGGGGAAAATATGTGATACTATTGGGCGAAGGCAATTAGGAGCACACAGATGTGTAAGGCACCCTCTCTCATACATAGTAGAAGCAGCTGATGATATATGCTACAATATTCTTGACATTGAGGATGCCAAAGAAATGCGAATCCTATCAATGCATGAAATTGTAGATACATTCAAAGCAATCCATGAAAACGACAGTGAATACAAATCATATCTCGGAAAAAACATTTCAGACAGAAGAAAAATATCATACATTCGTGGCAAAACAATACAAAAACTAATAGACGGAGTTGTCTCGTCTTTTAAAAACAATTATAACGCTATCATGTCCGGAGATTTTGACAAAACCCTTATTGATACTACAGACGACAACTGCAAAGAAACTATAAAAAATGCCAACAACCTATGCAGGAATAAAGTATACAAAGACCACAGAAAAACAGAACTTGAAATTGGATGCTACACTGCCATAGGATGCATGCTAGACGCTTTTTTTGAATCCGCTGAAGAATTTCACAGCTCGCAAAACAACGACAAGTGCTCTTTTAAATCACAACGTACACTTGACCTTCTTGGCGTCAATAGACCGGAACAAGGCAGCAACCTTTATAAAACAATGCTTCCGTTTATTGATTACATTGCGGGAATGACAGACAGCTTTGCGACGCATATTTCTAGGCAAATTACAGGCCACGCCAATCAAAGTATCAGCAGATAAAAATAAAGCCGCCCCCGAATGGGGGCGGCTTTCATAGTAACCGGCAATCCGTCCGGGCGTTGCAGCCCGTAAGGGATTAGTAGCGGTAGTGGTCAGCCTTGAAGGGGCCGTCCACGGAAACGTCGAGGTAATCGGCCTGTTCCTTGGTCAGCTTGGTCAGCTTCACGCCGAGACGGTCGAGGTGCAGGCGGGCCACTTCTTCGTCCAGCTTCTTGGGCAGGGTGTACACCTTCTTTTCCAGAGACTTGTTGGTAGCCAGTTCGATCTGGGCCAACGCCTGGTTGGTGAAGGAGTTGGACATAACGAAGGAGGGGTGGCCGGTGGCGCAGCCAAGGTTCACAAGGCGGCCTTCTGCCAGCACGATGATGGAACGGCCGGATTCCAGCGTCCACTTGTCCACCTGCGGCTTGATGTTCAGGCATGCGCACTTGGGGTTGCGCTCAAGGTATGCCATGTCGATTTCGTTGTCGAAGTGGCCGATGTTGCAGACAATGGCTTCGTTCTTCATCTTTTCCATGTGCGCGCCGGTGATGACATTGAAGTTGCCGGTGGCGGTGACGAAGATGTCGGCTTCTGCAACGCAATCGTCCATGGTGGTTACTTCATAACCTTCCATGGCAGCCTGCAGTGCGCAGATGGGGTCGATTTCGGTGATCAGCACGCGGGCACCCATGCCGCGCATGGACTGGGCGCAGCCCTTGCCCACGTCGCCGTAACCCAGAACAACAACCTTCTTGCCCGCAACCATCACGTCGGTGGCGCGCTTGATGCCGTCCACGAGGGATTCGCGGCAGCCGTACAGGTTGTCGAACTTGGACTTGGTCACGGAATCGTTCACGTTGATGGCGGGGAAGAGCAGCTTGCCTTCCTTTTCCATGTGGTAGAGACGATGCACGCCGGTGGTGGTTTCTTCGGAAACGCCCTGCACCTTGGCGGCAATGCGGGTCCACTTGGTGGAATCAGTCTTGTAGGACAGTGCAAGACGGTCCATGAAGATGCTGAATTCCTTGTTGTCGTAGCTCTTTTCCAGCAGGGAGGGGTCCTTCTCCACTTCCAGACCCTTGTGGATCATCATGGTGGCGTCGCCGCCGTCGTCCACGATGAGGTCGGGGCCGGAACCGTCAGGCCAGGTCAGGGCCTGCTCGGTGCACCACCAGTATTCTTCGAGGGTTTCGCCCTTCCATGCAAACACCTTGGCCATGCCGGAATCGGCAATGGCGGCGGCTGCGTGGTCCTGCGTGGAGAAGATGTTGCAGGATGCCCAGCGCAGATCAGCGCCCAGCTCGTACAGGGTCTTGATGAGCATGGCGGTCTGAATGGTCATGTGCAGAGAGCCCATAACCTTGAGGCCCTTCAGGGGCTTCTGGGGACCGTACTTTGCAATGGTTGCCATCAGGCCGGGCATTTCCAGCTCGGAAAGCTGCATTTCCTTGTAGCCGAGCTCGGCTTCCTGAATATTGCGAACCTTGTTTTCCAAGCTCAGGTCGAGCGGAATGGCGCGAGTTGCGTCAGTCATGGTGCGTTGCCTCCAAATATGTTATTGTTGTGAATTTTCTGCCACTATCAAGTGAATGGACAGCCCACGCTCAACGGGGTGAGACTTGCTGGATTTCAGCGAAAAGCCTGCTTCCGTGAGCTTGAGTGCCAGTGTCGTCATATCGAATCCGAGCCAGCGGTCGCCGTATTCGGACCGCATCTTCTCGTTTTCGTGCCGGTCAAAATCCGCCAGTGCCAGCAGCCCGCCGGGGCGCAGCACACGCCGGATTTCCTTGAGCGCCTCACCGGGGTGCGAAAGGTGGTGCAGCACCATGTTTATGGCCGCAAAATCCGCCTCACCGTCACGCAGGGGCAGGTGCTCAAGCTCGCCAATGCGCAGGGATACGCGGTCCGCATCCTCCACAAGACGGCGCTTCGCAAGCTCCAGCATGCGCGGCGAACCATCCACACCAATGACGGAAAGCGCCTTTTCCAGCATGCGCTCAAGCAGCGTGCCGGTGCCGCAGCCAAGGTCCAGCGCCACCTTGCAGCGGGGCATGTGGCCTATGATGGCTCCGGGCAGGTCAAAGTTGCCTATCACGTCTCGGTTGAGCTGATCCCAGTCCTCCGCAATGGAGTTGAAGAATTGTTTGGTCTTTCGGGCGCGCTCTTCAATGATTTTCGCCGCCATGTCCGCATCTGCCTGCAGGGTCTGGTCGGTAATGATGAACGGCATGAGCGCGTCTATGAACTCGCGGCCCGGCCCTTCTTCCGGTGCGGAATAAAAGACCCACAATCCGTCGCGACGCGAATCGAGCAGGCCCGCTCCGGTCAGGATTTTCAGATGGCGCGACACACGGGACTGGCCCATTTCCAGAATGGATACCAGCTCGTTCACGCTCAGCTCAAACCTGTTCAACACATGCATGAGCCGCAGACGGGTCTCGTCCGCCAAGGCTTTGATTAGGGGAAGTGCCGTTGTCATACTCAGTGCTCCTGCGCTATTTCCGACTGGCTTGATATTTCTTTATCAAGAAAAGTTGATATGGGCTTATCCCCTATCTCGGATATAGTCAACACTCACCCATGATAATTCCCCCGCTGCCTCCCCGGTTATCTACCGGCTACGCATACGCATTTTGTGATTATAATACCCGCTCACCGCTCCCTTGATATCATGCCGTATCGCATGAACGTAAACAGAAGGGACACACATGAGCGACGACGACCTCCTCTTTCCTGAAGATGCCCAGCCAGACTCTGCGGCAGCTCAAGGCGACAATGCACTCCGCCCCCATGCGCAACTGAAACCATGGAAGATTCTGATCGTTGATGACGAAATAGAGGTGCATAACACCACCAGACTGGTGCTGACCGACTTCACCTTTGAAGGGGCAGAGCTGGAAATCCTGTCTGCCTACACCGGCAAAGAGGCGCTGGAACAACTGCGCCAGCATGACGACATAGCCGTGGTGCTTCTGGACGTGGTTATGGAAACACCCCATGCGGGGCTGGACTGCGCACGGGCCATACGGCAGGAGATGAACAACCGGCTTGTGCGCATCATCCTGCGCACAGGGCAGCCCGGACAGGCACCGGAACGCAAGGTCATCGTCGAATACGACATCAATGACTACAAGCACAAAACAGAGCTGACCTCGCAGCGGCTGTTCACCACCATCTACACAGCCATCCGCTCCTACCGGGACATGCGCTCCATTGAGAAACAGCGTGTAGGGCTCAAATACATCATTGATGCGTCCGCGAGCTTCTTTCAGGAACGCTCCATCCACACCCTTTCCAAGGGCGTGCTCACCCAGATTGAAGCGCTGTTCCGTCTGCAGAACTCGCTCTACATGAGCAGCACAGGCTTCACCGCGCTGGCCGAATCGCTGAACGCCCCCAGTTGGAACATCATTTCCGCCACAGGAAAGTTCGAAGAATGCGAGGGCAGCACCATCTGCCGGTCTCTGCCGCAGGATACCGTGCAAAAAATCAACGAGGCGATTCAGGAAAAGAGCAACCTCATAGCCGATGACAAATACATCGCCTACCTTCCTACCCAGAACAAGAAATACCACATTCTGTATGTTGAAAAGGGCTCGCCGGATAACTGGGAAGAACTGAAGGAGTTGCTGGAAATATTCACCACCAACGTGGGCATCGCTTTCGACAACATCTATCTGAATGACGAGATCATAAAGACGCAGAGCGAGGTGCTTTTCCGGCTGGGTGAAGTGGTGGAAACGCGCTCCAAGGAAACGGCCTATCACGTTGTGCGCGTGGCGGAATACACCCGCATTCTGGCACTGGCCCACGGCGTATCCGCACAGGATGCAGAGCTTTTCAAACAGGCCTCGCCCATGCACGACATAGGCAAGATAGGCATCCCCGACAGCATTCTGCTGAAACCGGGCAAGCTCACGGACGACGAATTTGCCATCATGAAGCAGCACACCACCATAGGCCATTCGCTGCTGAAGACATCGGATCGCCGCATGCTTACCACGGCTGCCGACATTGCCTACACGCACCATGAGCGTTGGGACGGCACGGGATACCCGCGCGGCCTCAAGGGCGAGGAGATTCCCCTTGAAGGCAGAATAACCGCCGTTGCGGATGTCTTTGACGCGCTGAGCCATGAGCGGGTCTACAAGAAGGCATGGCCTATGGAAGAGGTGCTGGCCTTCTTCCATGAGCAGAAGGGCAAGATGTTCGACCCAGCTCTTGTGGAGCTTCTGCTGAACAATCTGGATGCCCTGCTCAAGGTCAAGGAACACTACACAGACAACATTCCGAGGGCACTATGAGCCGCCCCGGCACCCTGCGCATATTCATGCAGACCACATGGGTGAAGATTGCCATACCCATTGTCCTCTCGGTGGTGCTCATCTTCGGCGTCATCTTTGCCGTGCAGATTCCCAACACCTACAATGCCCTGCTTGAAAGAAAAAAATCCGCGCTGCAGGACAACGTCATGGTTGCGTGGAACCTCGTCCAGTTCTGCTACACAATGGAACTTCAGGGCCACCTTACGGCTGGCGAAGGGCAGGAAATGGCCATTCAAATGCTCGCCCGCATGCGCTTCGGGCCGGAGCTGAAAGACTATTTCTGGATTAACGATACCCGCCCCGTCATGATCATGCACCCCTATCTGCCTGAGCTGAACGGCATGGACCTCAGCAATTACAAGGACGCCACAGGCAAGCGCCTGTTCGTGGAGATGGTGCGCAAAAGCAGCGCCACAGGCAGCAGTTTCGTCGATTATGAGTGGCAGTGGCAGGACAAAAGCGAGCGCGTACTGCCCAAGATTTCCTTTGTGAAACGCTTTGAGCCGTGGAGCTGGATCATCGGTACCGGGGCCTATCTTGAGGACATCAAGCAGGAAACCATACGCCAGACCAGAGAGATGCTTGTGGCAAGCTCCATTGCGCTGGTCTGCATCACCGCCCTTTCGCTCCTGTCCATCTCGCAGGCCCGCAAGACATCGCAGCGCCTTACGGAAAGCGAAGCCAAAATGCACAAGATATTCAGTCAGGCCAACGAGGCTCTGTTCATTCTCGACACCAGAGGAAACATCCTCCAGTGCAATCAGGCCGTGACCGAAGTCTTCGGCTA
Source organism: Halodesulfovibrio sp. (assembly GCA_047972125.1). Taxonomy (GTDB): domain Bacteria; phylum Desulfobacterota; class Desulfovibrionia; order Desulfovibrionales; family Desulfovibrionaceae; genus Halodesulfovibrio. The sequence continues at coordinate 15,578 of JBKEAK010000198.1, read as the reverse complement.
CACACCGCAGAAGACCGCCACTTTCAGCAACATTCCATGGACACTCAGAGACGATGACGGAACGGAAAAGCGTGAGTCCATGCTCGAAAAGGCCAGGGCAGGAACCCCAGCCCGTTTTGAAGCCATTGCCGTAAACAAGAACGGCGAGAACAGATATCTGGATGCCGCCATTGTTCCCATTGCAGATGAACAAAACGTTGTATTCCACATCCTTGTCAGTGCCATGGATATTACCGAGCGCATTGAGTCGCAGTTCCGTCTGGAAAAGCTGAACGCAAGCCTTGAACAGCGCGTTCTCGAACGCACGGAGGACCTTGAACAGTCCCTGAACACCCTGAAAAAGACCCGGGACCAGCTGGTCATGACGGAAAAGATGGCAGCATTGGGAAGGCTGGTCGCAGGCGTGGCGCACGAGATAAACACCCCGCTGGGACTGGGGGTGACAAATGCCACCTATCTGCAGGAACGGCTTGCCGCCATCCGCGAATCGTATGAAACAGGCAAGTTTACCAAGGGTGAATTCGAAACATTTCTCAAAGCCGCAGACAGCGCAGCAGAATCCATGATGCTCAATCTGACACGCGGTGCAGAAATCATCCGCAGTTTCAAACAGGTTGCCGTGGATCAGGAAGTGGAGCAAACGAGAGACTTCAACCTGCAGGAATATCTGCGGGAAGTGCAGCTCAGCGTGCAGCCCAAATTCAAGCATTCGCCGCACACGCTGGAGATTGTCTGCCCCGATGACATTATCCTGAAAACCTACCCCGGTGCGCTCACACAGGTGCTCACCAACCTGATCATGAATTCCCTGATTCACGCCTTTGATGACACCACACCCGGTCTGGTCACCCTCTCGGCGCAAAGCGTGTCATCAGGCGTGCTGATAACCTACAGTGACAACGGCAAGGGCATGAATGCCGAGCAGTGCTCAAAGATATTCGACCCCTTCTTCACCACCAAACAGGGGCAGGGCGGCACCGGCCTTGGCATGCACATTACCTACAACCTGATCACCCAAAAGCTGTGCGGCAGCATTCAGCTGGAATCCGCCCCGGGTAAAGGCACCACCTTCCGCATCACCATTCCTCTGGAGCACCCCGAAACAGCCTGCCCACTGCTGGAAAACACCTAAATGCTCTGCCCCTTGCACAATTGCATACGACAGACAGAAAGCTGACAAACCAAAACCCCGCCGCCGGACTGCTCCGACGGCGGGGTTGTTTCATGCGAAAGACGTGGGGGGGCTAGAAATCCGGCAGGCCCATGGGCTTGGGGTATTCGTTCTCGTCCCAGTCGTTGGAAGGCAGGGCATTGATCACTGACACCAGCGTGCGCATAATCGAATCGTCCCACGGCAGCACATCGTATATCTCCCCTGCTGCCGCCACAGTCTGGCGTTCCACCTTTCCTGTGGCCTCATCCAGCAGATACAGCGACATGGGCGACTGATCCTTGAGCCTGCGCACGGAACTGCCGCCGAGCAGCCAGCGTTCGCCATCGTGCAGGGCACCACGCACAAAATGGTCGCCGGTTATCTTCCAGCGCGCCGATTCATAAAGCAGGCCGTTGGGCTGCGGGGCATATCTGAGGAACTCCCCTCTTGATGACGAGCAGCAATACACTGCCCCCTCATGCTCAACCAGAGAGTGCGGGCAGTTAAGACCGCTGGCGAGCACCTTGGATACGGTCATGCCGTGTGCGCGGTGCATGCCGAGAATCAGGCCATGGCCGCCGCTGTGCCAGTCATACCCCTTGGTCTTGTAATGCCCGAAGGGATGATAGTGGAAGCATGAGGCAATAACGCCCTCACCCCACGGCATGAAGTCGTTGAGGTGTATGGCATCCATGGGCCGGTCGGGCCAGCCTTCCAGCGGGTCCAGCGTGAATACGGCCCCGTCGGAGTCCGGCGGCTGGATGAGAATGCGCGAATTGCCCGTATCCACCACACCGATCATGCCGCCGATATGATGGACGCTGTGCGCAAGGTTGGTATGCGGTCCGGGCAGCTTGTGCTGGCGCACGCCCTGCGGCGTGATGCGGGTGACATATTCATCCGAAGCAAGCAGCAGGTCGCTGCCGTCGTAACAGGCTCCGCAGGCGCGCAGCATGTTGCCGGGACAGTACCAGAACGCCTTTGCAGCCTCGGTATCATACCCCACCAGCGATATCAGCGAGTTCACGCAGCTCAGTAAAACCCTCATACACTCTCCGTAAGGCACATGGCCGGTTGTGTAACGAATAGACGGAGATAGAACTACCATTGCCCCCCGCATCAAGGCAACGCCAGAGAATAAAAAAAGCCGCCCCGGTTACGAGGCGGCCCATAATATATTGTTCTTTCTGTTCCCGTATAGCCGTGGCAGGCGGGAGCAGCGAAAGAGTGCAGATACCGGACGGCTATTCCTGATCGCGCAGATCAACCACACGCTTGGACTTGCCGAAGGAACGAGGCAACACGCCGGGGTCCACAATCTCCATCTCCACGCGGGCCATGAGCTTTTTGTGCAGCTCGGCACCCACGGCTCTGGCCAGCGCGGCATCGCCGCCTTCTACGGAATCCGCGTTGCGCTCAAGACGCAGGGTCAGGCTGTCCTTGCCTTCCTTGAGGGTCAGCACAACCTGGTACTCGGCTCCGGCTTCGGGGAACTTGTGCAGCACGTCGGCAATCTGGCCGGGGTAGATGTTCACGCCGCGGAAGATGATCATGTCGTCCGAGCGGCCGAGGATGTGATCGTGACGGGGAATCTCCCGTCCGCAGGAACACATGCCCGGCAGCATTCGGGTAAGGTCGCGGGTGCGGTAGCGAACAAGGGGTGCGGCCTCCTTGCGCAGGCTGGTCACCACCATTTCGCCCACTTCGCCTTCCGGCACGGGCTGCAGGGTCTCGGGATCAAGAATTTCGATGATGAACAGGTCGGCCCAGTAATGCAGGCCATCGTGCGCATCGCATTCCAGCGCGGTGCCGGGGCCGTACATCTCGGTCATGCCTGCGATATCGTAGCTGCCCTCAAGCCCCAGCTTTTCCTCGAATGCCTTACGCATCTTGGCGCTGTGCGTTTCTGCACCGAAAATGACCTTGCGCAGCTTGCACTGATCGCGCAGGCCGTTGCGTTCCACTTCTTCCGCCATGAGCAGTGCCATGGACGCCGTGGAACACAGGCAGGTGGTTCCCACATCCGCCATGAGCTGCAGCTGCATTTCAAGGTTGCCGGGGCCCACAGGCACGGTGAGCGCACCGAACTTCTCGCAGCCCAGCTGAAAACCGGCACCGGCAGTCCACAGGCCGTAGCCCACGGCAATCTGCACGCGGTCCAGCGTGTTCAATCCGGCAATCTCGTAGCAACGGGCCATCTGCAAGGCAAAGGTATCAATATCATTCTGCGTGTAAGCCAGAATCTTGCGCTTGCCCGTGGTGCCCGAAGAAGCGTGAATGCGCACCACCTGCTCTTCCGGTACGGAAAGCAGGGGAAGCGGATATCCTTCACGCAGGTCCGCCACCGTGGTAAAGGGGAGCAGTCGGATGTCGTCAAGGGTGGTAATATCGTCAGGGTGCACCCCTGCCGCCTCGAACTTGGCCCTGTAGGCGGGGCTGTTCGCATAGGCATGGTGTACCGTCCATCGCAATCCCTCAAGCTGAAGTGCCGCCAACTTCTCCGCAGGCAGGTGCGGCAAAAAACGATGAGTCACCATACGCGCTCCCAACGAACTGAAATAGTAGTATAAATATGTTTCTTGAACCAAACGGCAAAAGCATGTATCAGGCGCACACCACAACACGCAAGCCACGTGACTGAACGTGCTATCACGAAACAGGACGGGGGAAAACCCTGTCTAAAGCCATACGGAGGCCAGACGTGCGGATTCTGATCGTCGGAAATGGCGGACGCGAACATGCCCTTGCATGGAAAATGCGTCAGAGCCCGAAAGTTGACGAGATTTTCATTGCCCCCGGCAACGGCGGCACCGCCCTTGAAGGCACCAACGTGCCCATCGCGGTTGATGACATTCCCGCACTGGTTGCCTTTGCCAAAGAACAGAAGATTGACCTCGTGGTTCCGGGTCCGGAACTGCCCCTCGTGCTCGGCATCAAGGACGCTCTTGATCTTGCCGGAATCCCCTGCTTCGGCCCCAATGCCTTTGCCGCCCAGCTGGAAGGCTCCAAGGCGTTCGCCAAGAACATCATGGATGAAGCAGGCGTGCCCACTGCCGCCTTCGGCGTATTCGATGAATTTGAAGATGCCCGGGACTATGTTCTGGAAGTCGGCGCTCCCATCGTGGTAAAGGCCGACGGCCTTGCCGCAGGCAAGGGCGTTGTGGTCGCACAGACCACGGACGAAGCCATCGCCGCGCTGGAAGAAATCATGATCCAGCAGGCATTCGGCGCATCGGGCAAGCACGTTGTCATTGAAGAGTGCCTCATCGGCGAAGAGGCATCGTTCATCTGCTTCTGCGACGGCAAGACAGTAAAGCCCCTGCCCTCCTCGCAGGACCACAAGGCCGTATTCGACGGCGACACCGGCCCCAACACCGGCGGCATGGGCGCATACAGCCCCGCCCCCGTTCTGCCCGCAGAGCGCTACGACGAGATCATCGAACTGGTCATGAAGCCCGTGTGCAACACGCTGGGCAAGAAGGACAAGCCTTTCGTGGGCATCCTTTACGCCGGTCTCATGATGACCGCCAAGGGCCCCTATGTGCTCGAATTCAACGTGCGCTTCGGCGACCCCGAATGCCAGCCGCTGCTCATGCGTCTGGACAGCGACATCGCAGACGTGATGATGGCCTGCGTTGAAGGCCGCCTTGCCGAAACCCCGCTGAACATCAAGCAGGAAACCACCCTCGGTGTGGTCATTGCGGCAGACGGCTACCCCAACAGCTACCCCCGTGGCATGGAGATCAACGGAATCGAAGAGGCGGAAGCCATCGGCGATCTGAAGGTCTTTCAGGCCGGAACCACCCTTGAAGACGGCGTTACCCGCGCCAACGGCGGCCGCGTGCTGTGCGTTACCGCGCTGGGTGCCACCCTTGCCGATGCCCAGAAGCGCGCCTACGAAGGCGTGGCCAAGCTGCGCATGGACAAGGCGTATTACCGCCGCGACATCGGCTTCAAGGGATTGCGATAGGACAGATTTCGTTCCGCTGCCTGCCGAACCGTGCTTCCGGACCGAACAACAGTTTCGGAAGACCGACAATCCTTCGGAACAGCTGACCTCCCCTGCATAACGCAGCATGGACACGAAAAAAGCGCGGACGAAAGACCATAACAACGGCTCTAGCAACAACCACCCGAACCCCTTTCAGGAGTAATGAACATGCCTCAGGTCGGTATATTCATGGGAAGCCTTTCCGACGAAGAAACCATGCGCCCCTGCACTGAAGTGCTGGAGCAGCTGGGCATCAGCTACCTTTTCACGGTCAGCTCTGCCCACCGCACGCCGGAACGCACCGAGCATCTGGTGGACAAGCTGGAGAAGGAAGGCTGTCAGGTCTTCATCTGCGCTGCCGGCATGGCCGCGCACCTTGCAGGCGCAGTTGCCGCACGCACCCTCAAGCCCGTTCTCGGCGTGCCGATCACGGCTTCCAAGCTGGGCGGCATGGACGCGCTGCTGGCCACCGTCATGATGCCTCCCGGCTACCCCGTGGGCACCGTGGCGCTGGACAAGGCCGGTGCCAAGAACGCTGCATGGCTTGCTGCGCAGATCATCGCGCTGCAGGATGCCAAGGTAGCTGCAAAGCTCACTGCCGCACGTGAAGAATTCAAGGCGCAGGTCATCAAGAGCGCCGAGGATCTTGAAGCACGCATGGCAAAATAGCCACGCCTGCCACATGAAAGTACAAGAGGCCGCATCCTTGAGGGTGCGGCCTTTTTTCATCTGCCCTGCCAAAACAACCGAAATTCACTGGCCTGATACGCCGGGTTGGACCAAACATGATTAAAACTGGTCGGGCCTGAAATGAGCTTGTCGGGCCTGATCAGAAGTGGCCAGACCAGATCGGGCCGAATCGGACCAGATAGGACCGGATCGGATCGGATCGGGCCAGATCGGACACAGTCTGGCACAGTCGGGCACAGTCGGGCACAGTCGGGCACGGCTGGGTATAGTCGGCCATGGCCAAAACAGGCCGGAAATAACCAAGACTAAACGGAACTGGCCGGAACTGCGACATATTCAGACTGACAGCCACCGGCCCTTCTGATACCAGAAAGCCATGTTCCAGCCGTTGATGCACCCCATCCGCGACATAGGGTTTCTCTTTGTCCACATGGCCGCCCCGCCTGCCGGAGCGGTTGCGCCCTATGCCGTGGCCGCCATCCGCATTACGCCGGAGGGCAAACGCACCAGCTACCATTCGCTCATCCGCACCAAGGCCACCCGCGCCCGCGACTTCATGCATTCGCATGTCAGCCGCAAGGCGCTTGGGGGGGCACCTGAGCATGCACAGGTGCAGGATGCCCTGTGCGACTTTCTGGCCGGACTGGAATTTGTATTCTGTTACGATCCGTATGATGCCCTGCCCGCTCTGCAGGACCTGCTGCGCGGCTTGCGCGTGCTTGATCTGGGGTTCGCGGCAGACTACTTCATGCCATGGGGGTCCAGCGCCTCGCCCCGGCAGCTGTGGGAAACGATCCACGGCCAGCCCCGCGACAAGGTCAGCTTTTCTGCGGAAGAAGGTGCGGAACTCGGCCTCGCCTTCACGCGGCATCTGTTCGGTTCCGTGCTCACAGATTCCCGATTCCCCGGGGCACGGGCCCTGCGTCACTATCTGGCGCACAGCGACACCCTCTTCGGCGATGCCTGCTGCCACCTGCTGCACCATTTTTCCGGATACTTTGACGGCGGTCTTGTCACACCGGTTACAGCGGATGACACACCGGACTGGCGGCAGTTTCTTGAAAAGGCCCCCACCATCGAACCGCGCGATTCGCAGGGCACCGGCTTTACCGAAGTGCCGGAGCGGGACATCAGCCAGCTTTACGAACAGCTTGCCCACCGCCGCAAGGGCTACCGCGTGCGCGAACCTCAGGTCACCTATGCAGGACACGTGGCCCACGCGCTGAACACCAACGCGGTTGCCTGCATCGAGGCAGGCACGGGCACGGGCAAGACGCTGGGCTATCTGCTGCCTGTCATGGAATTTCTCAAGCGCAATCCCCAGCAGCGCGTGGCCATTGCCACCTACACCAAGAGCCTGCAAAACCAGCTTTACGGCAATGAGCTGGAAGCCTGCCGCGAGCTTTTCGGCCAATACAGGAACATCCCTGCCGCCCTCATCAAGGGCAAGAGCAACTATGTTTGCGCGCACAAGCTCGATGATGTGCTCTCGCCCGACATGGACGGCGAGGAACTGCTCGCGTGGCTGTTCTTCGTGAACATCTGCTACCGCTACCGCCTTGCGGACTGTGAAGATATTTCGCCACGCCTGCGCCGCAGGCTGGACGGCAACCGCCAACTCACCGGCCTGATGCTGGAAGTGAGCGCAGGAAGCGGCTGCCACGCCTCCCACTCGCACTGCCCCGCGCAGGTGGTGACGGCAGAGGCAGCCAATGCGCGCCTCATCATCACCAACCACAACAAGCTCATTCTCATGGAGAAGGACGGCAAGCTCAACGGGCTGTTCCGCCACTGCGTCATAGACGAAGCCAACCACTTTGAAGACGCGGTGCGCAGCGCCATGAGCCCGGAAGTTGCCACCTCTGATGTGCAGGGCCACGCCCGTTACCTGCGTGAGCAGTGCCGCAAGCTGGTGGCTGCTCCTTCCACCCCGCCGCTGGACAGGGACAGGGCCGAACGCGGCGTGGATGCCATAGGCGTGCTGCTGCGGGCGCTGGACACCATGCGCGACCGCTTTCTCGCCATGGACAGGGGAGCGCTGGGCGGTGCCATTGCCGTAACTCCGGCACACAAGGCCTTTACCAACGGGCACATCGCCAATGACCTGAAGCATCTGCACGGGCTTATGGAAGCCGTGCACGAAAACACGGCCTTCTTCAACGGCAAGGAGGCCGGACGCCTGCCCCTGCCGTTCAAGACGCTCTCGCGTTGCCGCACCATGCGCATGCTGGTGCACGAGGCCATGTTCAACCTCGCACAGCTGCGCACAGGGCTGGAATCAGAAGGCACGTGGCAGTCCGTGCAGGTCTTTCCCCGCAACTGGATTCTCGGCGGCGGGCAGGTCTACGTGGGACCGCTGGTGCGCAACCACATTCTCGCACGCCGCGATACAGTGGTGTTCACCTCGGCCACGCTCACACATCAGGCCAGCTTTGCCCCGTTCCGCCGCAGCCTCGGGCTGGGCAAAGGGCAGCACATCCTCTTTGACGATACGGAAGCACCGCCCAAGCCCTGTTTCGTCACCCGCGTGGCTCCGCCCTTCGAGCCGGATTTCGCCCTTGTGGTGCCCTCCGGCACGCCCACGGCCATGTTCGAGCACAAGGCCACATGGCTGAACTATGTTTCCAAGGTCATTCCCGACCTCATAGAGCTGAACCACGGTGCCACGCTGGTGCTCTGTGCCAGTTACGAGGACCTTGAAGCCCTGCGCGAACGGCTGGAACGCGAATACGACGGGGAATACCCCCTGCTGTTCCAGAAAAAGGGTGAACCGCCCGCAGCGCTGTGCGACGAATTCCGCGCCGCAAAGGAAAGCGTGCTCTTCGGCGTGGAGACCTTCTGGCACGGCGTGGATTTTCCCGGCGACACCCTCACGCAGGTCATCATCACCCGCCTGCCCTTTCCATCCCCCTCGTCCCCCCTCATGGACGCGCGCAAGCGCTGCCTGCCGGACGCAGCCTACTGGGACCGCTACCGCTACGAAACCGCCATCAAGTTCCGTCAGGGCGTGGGCAGACTCATCCGCCGTGAAACCGACAAGGGCATCGTGGTGGTTCTGGACAACCGCCTGCTCAAGAACCGCAACATAGCCCCCTGCCCTGTTGTGGAAGGCATGCAGAACCTGCCTGAGCACCTGCGCCGGGGCAAACGCCAGTCCTGACCAGACAACGTCCTCACTGATCTGACAACGCCCTCCCTGACCCGACAAAATACTCCCCACCTTACCTGCACAGTATAGACTGAAGCGGGATCCTGCCTGTGCAGAACCTCCCCCCTGTTCCATACCTGCTCCTCGCCTGTTTAAAAATCATACACATTGCAGGGGCAAAGCAGGGCAAAATCGTCCATTTTTTATACGATTTGAAACAATGTGCACCTTCCTGCACTTCTTATTCGGACTAATTTAGTCCGAAATAACTTGCTTTTTGCATGATGGTACGCATCTTGATTCTTGAAGCCATAGTGCACAGAAGCGCGGTATGGCCACACCATCAACACGGACAGGAAAATCAATGCAGCGAGAATACCCAACACACCTCAGGCAGACCGGGCTTTGCAGCAAGAGTCCTACGACCACAGCCATTGCCCATGCAGGCGATAACGCCATGCATTCTGCGCCCTTGCGCCTTCTCGCCCTGTTCATTCCGGTGGCAATCATCATGACCGCCCTTGCAATTCTTGCCGTGCACGGCGTGGCAAGAGCGCAGGAACCTGTTTCCATTGCTCCCCTGCCCGCCTACTTGAAAACCGCCGCCGAAAACAACGGTGAGTTGCAGGCTGCCTTTGCCCGCTGGCGTGCAGCCGTGCAGAAGGCTCCGCAGGCTTCAGTCATGCCCGACCCTGAGCTGCGCTTCGGCTATTTCATCGAGCCGGTGGAAACCCGCACCGGCCCCCAGCGCTGGCGGTATGGCATTTCGCAGAAATTTCCCTGGCCCGGCAAACTGAGCGACAAGGAACAGATAGCCCTGCACGAGGCAGACACCCTGCGCGCACAGGCGGAAGGAGCCAAGCTTGCGCTCTACCGTGACGTGAAGAATGCCTTTTACGAATACGCCTACCTTGAGCGCGCCATCGCCATTACCCGCGAAAACGAAGAACTGCTGCAATATCTGGAAGATGTGGCCCGCGCCCGCTATGCGGCGGGCGGCACGCCGTATTCCGACGTGCTGCGCACGCAGGTGGAACTGGACAAACTGGGCGAGCGCCTGCGCTCATTGCAGGATTTGCGCAACCCGCTGGGTGCACGCCTGAACGCGGCCATGGGGCGCGAACCCAACGAGCCCGTGCAGGTTCCCGATGCTGTTCCGGTCATGGAAATATCCATGAATGACGACATCCTGCGCACGGCACTCAAGGAAAACAACCCCGCACTGCACGGCTACGATGCGCAGGCGGAAAAAGCCAAATCAGCAGCCTCGCTGGCAGAGCGAAACTACTTTCCGGACGTAACGCTCGGTCTGGAATCCATATATACCGACAGGCCCCGCAACAATGCCGACATGTTCAACAAGGGTGACGACCCGCTCATCGCATCAATCGGCATAAACCTGCCCATATGGCGCTCGGGGCGCGATGCCGCAGTCATTGAAAGCAAAGAGATGCTCCTTGCCGCCCACCGGGGCAGACAGGGCAAGCAGGACTCGCTTCTTGCCGATCTTGAGCTGGCCCTGTTCCGCTACCGCGATGCAGGACGGCGCATAGAACTGTACAAGGAGACCCTGCTCCCCCGCGCGGAGCAGGCCATAGAAGTCTCACTGCAGGCCTACCAGAGCGGCAAGGCATCATTCAGCGACATTACCGAGACGCAGAAGAGCTATCTTGAACTGCATCTTGCCTATGCCCGCGCCCTGACGGATCAGGCCCAGCGCATCGCTGACATGGAAGCCCTGACCGGCGGTGAAATCCCCTGCAAGTATCACGGTTCCGTGCTGGAAAAACCCTCCCTGCCGGAATCTGATCTTACAACACGACTGCAGTAATGCAGACAGGAGAACCAGATGAACACATTCCTCAAATCCCTCGCCGCCCTTGCAATCATGGCCATGCTCGGTATCGGCACCGGCCTTGCCACGGGTGCGGCATACGCAGCCGAACCCCAGACCAAATGCCCCGTCATGGGCTACGCCATCAACAAGAAGCTGCACGCCGACCATAACGGCAAGCGTGTCTACTTCTGCTGCCCTTCCTGCGAAAGCGAATTCAAGAAGAATCCTGAACAGTACATCAAAAAGCTGGAAGAACAGGGCGTGGAACTCGAAAAGACTCCCGCTCAATAGCAGAGCTGAACGCGCCGGAAGCACTGTTCCGGCGCGTTTTCCCCGTTTTTGCGAAAGCGCATCCCCGCGCTGTATTATTTTTTGACACACCCGGCAGGAGCCCGTCATGCCTTTGCTCACCACCATCAGACGTTACAAATGGATTGCCCCTCTTCTCGGCGGCCTGATCATCATCGTTGCCGTTGCCCTGTATTTCAGGGCGCAAAAGCAAGCCCCCACTGCAGAGAAGACGCTCTCCGAACACAAGGATCACGGGCTTGAACGCAGCACGGATGCTGCCGGCAGGGTGGTCTGGACCTGTTCCATGCACCCGCAGATACAGCTCCCGGAACCCGGCAAATGCCCAATATGCTTCATGGACCTGATCAAGCTTGAGCTGGATGCCAACAGGGCAGCCGCACAGAGCCTGCGTCAGGTGGAAATGAATGCGGATTCGCGCAAGCTGGCGGAAATAGTGGTCACCCCTGTCCGCAAGCAATCCGTGGCTCTGGACGTGCGCATGGTGGGCAAGGTCGAGTATGACGAAACACGTGTGGGCTCCATTACCGCATGGATGGGCGGCCGCATCGACAAGCTGTATGTGGATTCCACCGGCAGCGTGGTGCAGCGCGGGCAGGCCATGGCCTCCATATACAGCCCGGAGCTGCTCACCGCGCAGGCGGAACTGCTGCAGGCCGCCAAGGCCATGAACGATGCACAGTCCACCAATCTTGATCTCGTGCGCAGAACAGCCCAGCGCACCCTTGAAGCATCCAAGGAAAAACTGCGCCTGCTCGGCCTTTCCAAAACGCAGGTTGATGCCGTGGTCGCCAACGGCAAACCTTCGGACCACATAACCCTGCATGCCCCGCAGGCGGGCATCGTCATCAGAAAGGAAGTGGTGGAAGGCATGTACGTGCAGACGGGCATGCCCATTTATACCATTGCCGACCTGAGCCACGTATGGGTGGTGCTGGAAGCCTACGAATCCGACCTGCCGTGGATAAAGAAGGGACTGGACGTCACCTTTGCCGCAGAGGCATACCCCGGCCGCAACTATCAGGGCCGCATTGTGTACATTGATCCGGTGGTCAACCCCAAGACCCGCACGGTGGATGTGCGGCTTGAAGTGCCTAACGGCGATGCCAGCCTCAAGCCGGGCATGTTCGTGCAGGCCGTGCAGCGCATTGGCGGCAAGCAGGCACAGGCCGCCACCGGCAAGGAAGACCCGCTGGTTGTTCCCGTCTCGGCACCGCTCATCACGGGCAAACGTGCCGTTGTGTACGTGCAGGCCAAGGACAAACCGGGCGTGTTCATCGGCCGCGAAGTAGTGCTCGGCCCCCGCGCAGGGGAGACCTACATTGTCCGCAGCGGCCTTTCGGAAGGTGAGCTCGTGGTCAGCAAGGGGGCATTCAAGATCGACAGCGCCCTGCAGATTCAGGCAAAACCGAGCATGATGAACCCCGGCAGTGCCGAGGCTCCCGTTCAGCACGCACACGGCCTTACCCCCAACTCCATGGCTGAAAGCACCGCAGCCAGCTACGAGGCTCCGCCCCTGCTGCTCTCCAAGCTTTCGTTCCTCGGCAGCCAGATCGGCAAGATAGATGCCGCCCTGCGTACCTCTGATGTGGACGGTGCCAAGTCCCTGTATGCCGATATGAACGCCACCCTGCTCTCCCTGATGGATTCCGTGGATCAGAATGCCATGCTTGAAGGCGACGCCAAGCTTGCATGGAAGGAATTTGCCATGCTGCTCGCCAACGATGCCGTTCTGGGCAGCGAGGCCAGAGATTTCAAACGCCTGCACGAGGTGCACGCGCTGACGCACACCCATTACGCCAATCTGGCCAGCGAATTCGGCGTGCCGGAAGCCGCAGGCGGCATGGCACCTCAGCCTTTCCGCCAGCAGATAGGCGGGGTATTCAATGCCTACACGCCCATAGCCGAAGCTCTTGGCAAGGATGACGCTGCAGCAGCGCAGAAGGCACTTCCGGCACTCACAGCCACCCTTGCAGCAGCCGACAGTTCCCTGCTGGATGAAACAGGCCTCGCCACATGGAACAAGGCCCTTGGCCGCATGCAGGAAGGCATGAAGGCCATGGCAGAAGCCGATGGCAACACCCCTGAGGGCATGAATGCCCTGCGTGCCGGATTCGAGAATCTTTCCCTCGGCCTTACTGCTGCTGTCATGCAGCTCGGCATACGCGCCGACGGCCCCGTGTATGAACTGCACTGCCCCATGGCCTTTGACAACAAGGGAGCCTCGTGGCTGCAGAAGGATGAGGACATCCGCAACCCCTATTTCGGTGCGGCCATGTACAAGTGCGGCGAAGTGACCCGCCAGCTCAAAGACAAGTAGCGGCAAGGCGGAACACATCATGAACGATCAGCACCAGCCCCCTCTTTCCGCGCCCGCAGAAATGCCCTTGGAAAAAGCAGACGACACGTCGGCAGAAAACCCCAACGCCGTCTGCCTGATTGAAGAACAGCCCGAGGTTGTTCCCGTGAGCCTGACCGACAAGATCATCCACTTCTGCCTCAAGCGGAAGCTGGTGGTCTTTCTGCTCGCCACCATGATCATAGGCTGGGGCGCCATGGTGGCCCCCTTCGACTGGGACATAGCCGGACTGCCGCGCAACCCCGTGCCGGTGGATGCCATTCCCGACATCGGCGAGAACCAGCAGCTCGTGTTTACCCAATGGACAGGCCGTTCCCCGCAGGACGTGGAAGACCAGATAACCTATCCGCTTACGGTCTCCCTGCTGGGCATTCCCGGCGTAAAGACCGTGCGCAGCTATTCCATGTTCGGCTTCTCGTCCATCTACGTCATCTTCAACGAGGATGTGGAATTCTACTGGTCGCGTTCGCGGCTGCTTGAAAAACTGAATTCGCTGCCCCCCGGCACCTTGCCCGAGGGTGTGCAGGCCACGCTGGGTCCGGATGCCACAGCGCTCGGGCAGGTCTTCTGGTATACCATTGAAGGCAGGGACCCGGACGGCAACCCGACCGGCGGCTGGGATCAGGATGAACTGCGCAGCGCGCAGGACTGGTATGTGCGCTATGCCCTGCTGGCTGCCGACGGTGTTTCGGAAGTGGCCTCCGCAGGCGGCTTCATCAAGGAATATCAGATTGATGTGAACCCTGATGCCATGCGCGCCCACGGCGTGACGCTGGAACAGGTGGTCAACGCGGTGCGCATGTCCAACCTTGATGTTGGCGCGCGGACCATAGAGGTGAACAGCGTTGAATACCTCATCCGCGGCATCGGCTTTATCAAAAAGCTGAGCGACATTGAAAAGGCCGTAGTGCGTGTTGCGGACAACGTGCCCATAACCGTTCGCGACGTGGCAACTGTCGCCCTCGGCCCGGCCACCCGCCGCGGCATGCTGGACAAGGACGGCGTGGAGGTGACAGGCGGCGTGGTCGTGGTGCGCTACGGCGAAAACCCGCTGCAGGTCATTCAGAACATCAAGAAGAAGATCAGTGACATCGCTCCCGGCATGCCCTCCAAGGTATTGCCGGACGGCACCGTCTCCAAGCTGACCATTGTGCCTTTCTACGACCGTTCGGGACTCATTCAAGAGACACTGGGCACCCTTGATACTGCGCTTACGGAAGAAATCCTGATCACCATCATCGTGGTACTCATCGCGGTCATGCATTTCCGCAGTTCGCTGCTCATTTCCACACTGCTGCCCATTGCCGTGCTCATGTGCTTCATCGGCATGAAGGCATTCAAGGTGGATGCGAACATCGTAGCCCTGTCCGGCATAGCCATCGCCATTGGCACCATGGTCGACATGGGCATCATCATCTGCGAAAACATATTGAAAAAACTGGAAGAAGCCCCCCCGGGAGCCAGTGCGTTCAATCTCATATTCTCCGGCGTGTCAGAGGTGGGCAGCGCCGTGCTCACAGCCGTGGCAACCACCGTGGTCAGCTTTCTGCCGGTGTTCGTCATGGACGGGCCGGAAGGCAAGCTCTTCAAGCCCCTTGCCTATACAAAAACCTTTGCTCTTGCGGCCTCCATCATCGTGGCTCTGACCATTCTGCCCGCCCTTGCCCATGTGCTCTTCAAGAGCGGCAAGCTGAATCTGGGCAGGGGCATACGCCGCTTCCTGCTGCCAGCCGTCATGGTCATGGCGGGTCTGTGGGCAGGCATGCGCATTTCATGGTGGGCTGGGCTGCTCATCGCCTACTTAGGCGTGCACAGGCTGCTGGTTTCCACACTGCCCCCGCTCTGGCAGCGCATTATTGCGCGGGCAGAGAACTGGGCCGTGATCATTGCCGTAACCGTTGTGCTCTCCAGCCACTGGCTCCCGCTCGGGCCGGAAAAGGGCGAGCTGAGCAACCTGCTCTTCGTGGCCATGCTCATAGGCGGGCTGATGGGCTTTTTCCAGATCTTCCAGCGTGGCTACCCCACTGCACTTGCATGGTGCCTGCGCCACAAACTGCTCTTCATACTCCTGCCCGTCACCATCACCACGCT
>JBKEAK010000197.1:0-32832 GCA_047972125.1 Halodesulfovibrio sp. | reverse complement strand
GCCCCGCTTGAAAAGTGCAGAAACGGAAAACGGCACGAATCGGGATGCGATTCGTGCCGTTCTGAGTCAGAAATATACGAGAAAACGCAACCCGTTCTATCGCGGGCTGGTAATTCGTCCGTTACGTTCAATCATGGCCACGGTGTTGGTCACCTGACGGCCGATGGGGGTTTCCTTGCTCATTTCACGCTCAAGGCTGGTAATGCCCTTGAGACCGGTGGAATGGGTGCGGTTGAAATGATCGCCGATGTCCTTGAGAGACAGGTCGGTGTGCTTTCTCGCAAGGTAGAAGACCGTGTTACGCGCAACAACCAGTTCACGGCGGCGGCTGCGGGAATTGAGCTGCGTGGGCGAAAGGTCAAAGCCGTTGCAGACGCAGCGGACAATGCTGTCCATGTCCATGATGGTTTCGTGCGAGGCGTACTGGCTGACGACATCCCACGCAATGTTCATGGAAATCTGCTGATTCAGGATGCGGGCCTTGAGAATCAGGTTGTGCAGGCAGCTTTCTATCTGGCGCACGTCGGACCGGATGTTCTCGGCCAGCATATCGGTCACGTTCTCCGGCAAAAACACCTGATACTGCTTCGCCTTGCGACACAGAATGTCGCGGCGTGTAGCAAAATCGGGCTTATCGATTGCGGCAATGAAACCGGAGCAGAAACGGGAGACCAGCTGGCTGTCCAGTTCCTTCAGGTCGCGGGGCGCGAACGAGCTGGAAAGCACAACGCGGGAACCACGGGACTGCAGCGCCTTGATGGTAGCCAGCACTTCGTCCTGCATGCGTTCCTTGCCCTGCAGGAAATGCACGTCTTCAAGCAACAGCAGGTCCACATCGCGGTAACGGGCCTTGAAGCGGTCCACGTCACGATTCTTGAGAGAAGCGATGAGGCGCGTGGCAAACTCTTCTGCGGTCAGGTACTCGACATGCAGCTTGCTGCGGTTGCTCTGGCGGCAGAGTTCGTTGCCCACTGCCTGCATGAGGTGCGTCTTGCCGAGACCGGGACCGGAGCTCAGGAACAGCGTATCAGCCAAAAGCGAAGAACGGGTAATGCCCTGCGATGCGGCAAATGCCAGATCGTTGCAGGGGCCCACCACAAAGCTGTCGAAATCGAAACGCCAGTCGATGGCCTTGCTGACCAACGGCTGCGAAATGGGCAGCGTCATCTGCTCATGGGAAGCTGCGGGTGCAGCGGCAACACTGGTTCCCTGCTGAGCGGGGAACAGCGGGCCGGAAGGCTGTGCGTCGGATACGGTAATAGAACTGCGGCGGGCCGGAGCCTTTTGCGGAGTATTGCTGGCGACAACGGAGACGGTCGCCTGCGGCCCAAGAATTTCGGCAGCAGCCGAAGTAATATCGCCAAGCAGTCTGTCACGGACCCACGCGGCCACGAACTCGTTAGGAGCCGTAAG
The DNA here is from genome assembly GCA_047972125.1 of Halodesulfovibrio sp. Lineage (GTDB taxonomy): Bacteria > Desulfobacterota > Desulfovibrionia > Desulfovibrionales > Desulfovibrionaceae > Halodesulfovibrio. The sequence goes on along the minus strand of JBKEAK010000197.1, from coordinate 31,419 downwards.
GCTGACGGTGTGACCATTCACCTCTGCGGACAGAGGAGAAATCCAGACCTTGTAGAGGCCCGGAGTGAGTCTTTTTTGCAGAATCTGCTGGATATGCGCCCATATTTCAAACATGGATGAGTATCTACGTTTTATCAGCTTGAAGTGCAACATTCGAATACAGGCCGATGCGAAACCGTAACAATGCCGATTTCCCCACCGTCACCATAGACACAACCAATTAAAATAAATATCTTTTTTGCTTAACCTGCTATTTACAGGCATCGGGCAGAACCCTACGGAAATCAGCATTTCCCCATGTTATCCACAGATAATTCACAGCATGGAGAAAAAGTTTTCCACAGCCACAATTTCGTTTTACGTCGAATCAGCAAGAAATCAACGGAATTTTACAAACGCAATCAGGCTTAATGATAGATTTTCCTACTGTTTCAATCAGGATTATACCCAAAACAGCGAGTGCGGCAGCTCTTAAGGCAAGGGGTATCTACCACAAGTGAACTTCTCACCCTCAGGACAATAGCCCAGACGCTCGCAACGTGCACCAGCGGTTTTGAAAACAACCGGAAGCACTTCACGGCAGATCTCCAGCATCTGGTTTGCCATGCCCCTAATCTCCCATTGCGCCCGGGTGCAGCAGCGGTGCTCGAAAAAGTTGATCAGGCTGCGGCAGTTCATGGTAAACACGATTTTGGATTCCGCGGCCTGCGGAAGCACGAAACGGGCGTCTTCCTTGGCTTTATCTCCCCTGCCGTTGGCTTCGAGAATATTTTTCAAATCGCGGTAAGCGTTGCCGATTTCCGCAATGAAGGATTCGAACCGTTCCTTTGCCTCGGGGATGCGGGCAATGGCAGGTGGCAGGATATAGTCAAAATCGCTGCCGTCAACATAGCGCTGGCTCTGTTGCGAATATGAGGCGATACGGTGACGCACCAGCTGGTGCGTAAGCGCGCGGGAAACGCCCTCTACGGCAAAGGTGAAGCTCACATGCTCGATGGGGCTGGCATGTCCGGATTCCATGACCTTGGTGATGAAGGCTGCCTGCTTGTCGGCAGCAATTTCGCCCGCCAGCAGACGGGGCCACATGTCGCCCACAAAACCTGCGTGATAACACTGGCGGAAGGCTGCATAGATAAGGGACGTGGCGTCCGGTGTGGACGCAAGTAATTCAACCCGGCACGCTTTCTGCGGCATGGGACACCACCTTGGGGAAAAAACTGGTTACGCCAAAAGATTCAAATGCCGATAGGCGCGTGCCGTGGCAACGCGACCGCGCGAGGTGCGCTTGAGAAAGCCGCACTGAATGAGATACGGCTCGTAAATGTCTTCTATGGTCCGCACTTCTTCGGAGCAGGCAACCGCAAGGGTCTTCACACCCACGGGCCCACCGCCGAAATGCTCGATGAGCACGGTAAGCAGCTTTCTGTCCATCTGGTCCAGCCCGCTTTCATCCACGTCCATACGGCCGAGTGCTTCGGCGGCCTGTGCGGAATCAACGGCACCGCCGCCCTTCACCGTGGCAAAGTCGCGCACGCGGCGCAGCAGGCGGTTGGCAATACGCGGCGTGCCGCGCGAGCGCCTGCCTATTTCCAGCGCACCGTCCCGTGTCAGGTCCAGCCGCAGAATCCGCGCCGTGCGGGTGACGATGCGGGCAAGCTCTTCCGGGGTGTAAAATTCCAGTCGCAGAATGACCCCGAAACGGTCACGCAACGGGGAAGAAAGCAGTCCGATGCGCGTGGTGGCACCCACCAGCGTGAAGGGCTCAAGATCAATCTTCACGGTCCGCGCCCCCGGTCCCTGCCCTATGACCAGATCAAGCTTGAAATCTTCCATGGCGGGGTACAGCACTTCTTCCACGGCGGGAGGCATGCGGTGAATCTCGTCCACGAAAAGAATGTCATTACGGCCCAGATTGGTCAGAATGGCGGCAAGGTCGCCGCTGCGCTCAAGCACAGGTCCGGACGTGGAAACAAGGTTCACACCCAGCTCACTGGCCATGATCTGCGAAAGGGTCGTCTTGCCCAGACCGGGGTTGCCGTAAAACAGTGTATGGTCCATGGCCTGACGCCGCTCCCGCGCAGCCTGCAGGTATACACTCAGGTTGCTGCGCAGCTCTTCCTGCCCGATGAATTCATCTAGCGAGGGCGGCCGTACGGTCTCATCCATACAGGTGCTCAGATGGCATTCGGTATCTTGCAACGTCATCAGCGTCCCTTGGCAAGAGCTTTGAGTGCGGCACGCAGGGCACCGCCGACATCCAGATCGGGTTCATCCTTCAGAACATTCTTCAGAACAGGCCCGGCTTCATCTTCCGAGTATCCGAGGTTGCACAGGCCGGTCAGCGCATCGCGGTAGAGCGAACCGGGAGCGGTGCCGCTCAGCACTGCGCCGCCGGGCACGCTTTCCACCTTGAGCTTGTATTTGAGCTCCAGAAAAATATGCTGTGCGCTCTTCTTGCCTATGCCGGAAACGCGGGTCAGCGCCTCCACATCATCTTCCGCCACCACCTGCCGCAGATCATCAGGCCGGAACTGGGAAAGAATGGCAAGGGCCGTCTTGGCTCCCACCTTGGAAATGGAAATGAGCACGGCAAAGGTCTGCCGCTCATCCCACGTCTGGAAGCCATACAGTTCCAGCGCATCCTCGCGCACCACGGTGTAGGTGAACGCGGCAATCTCGCCGCCCCGTTCCGGCAGGCGCGAAAGCGTGTGCACCGGCAGGTGCACCTCATACCCCACTCCGCCGGGGGTGACCAGAATGATGGAAGATTCTCCGGCTTCGGCGAGCCGTCCTTCAAGATACGCTATCATGCCTGTTACCTCGTTGGCGGGTTGTACCCCAATCCCGTTATAATGTTAAGGGGACGAGGTTCAAATGCCGCAACATGACCGCAATTCGGATTCGGCAAATCCCTGCAAAACCGCTGTCAGCGCGCCGCAAGCTTTGCGTAGCGCCGCAGAGTCAAATGACACAGGGCAACGCCGAGCGCATCGCTCGCGTCCACTGCCCACGAGGGCTTTTTCACGCCGAGGATGGTGGCAACCATGAAGGCAACCTGCTGCTTGTCTGCCCTGCCGGTTCCCACAATGGCCTGCTTCACCTTGGTGGGTTCGTAGCTGTGCACATCAAGCCCATGCAGAGCGCAGGCGGCAATGGCCGCCCCTCTTGCCTGACCAAGCTTGAGGGCGGAAGCAGCGTTCTTTGCCGTGAACACATTTTCCACGGCCACAACATCGGGACGAAGCGTGGTGATAACCTCGCTCACGCCACGAAAAATGATGCCCAGCCGCTTCGTTATGTCCGTATCGGCGGTGCGCACGGTGCCGCAGTCCACCAGCGATGCCACGCCGGAAATCTCGCGCACCACGCCCCAGCCCGTCACGCGGGAACCGGGGTCAATGCCGAGAACCGTAATACCTTGGGTCATAGTGCCGCCTTACCGTCCGGCCGTTTGGCAGGGGGAAGAAAAACGCCCGTCTGGGACGGGCGTTTCTGGTAGTCTTAGGCCAGCTCAGCCATCGCCTCGTCCGACAAGTCGAAGTTCGCCCAGACGTTCTGGACGTCGTCGTTGTCTTCGAGCATGTCCACAAGGTTGAGCAGCTTCTGCCCTACTTGCGCATCCACCTCGATGGTGTTCTGGGGAATCATCGCCATCTCGGCGGAAGCAACTTCGATTCCGGCTTCTTCAAAAGCGGAACGGACAGCTTCAAAATCGGCAAGTGCTGCACGCACTTCCCAGGTAGTGTCCTGATCGATCACGTCTTCTGCACCGGCTTCAAGGCCCAGTTCCATGATCTGCTCTTCGGAAATCTTGTCCTTGTCCACGGTGACCACGCCCTTGCGGTCGAACATCCAGCCCACGCAGCCGGCTTCACCCATGGAGCCGCCGCCCTTGTTGAGCAGGTGACGAACTTCGGCAACGGTACGGTTCCTGTTATCGGTGGCGGCTTCGATCAGCAGCGCAACGCCGCCGGGACCGTAGCCTTCGTACATCACTTCTGCGATGTCGCCACCGGCCAGTTCGCCGGTACCCTTCTTGATGGCGTTATCAATCTTGTCCTTGGGAAGGTTCACAGCCTTGGCGGCTGCAATGGCGGCACGGAGACGGGCGTTGCCAGCGGGGTCGCCACCACCTTTCGCTGCGATGATGATTTCCTTGGCAGCCTTGGTGAAGGCCTTGGAGCGTTTTGCGTCCTGACGCCCCTTACGATGCTGGATGTTTGCCCATTTACTATGTCCGGCCATGTTTCCTCCTTGGACCGCACGCCTTGCTCAGGCGTGATGCAGCAGGTTTGCTGCTTGTGTTTTTTGTTCAGTTTCCCGTGCGGGCTGCCTGCCGGTTACGGTTCCGCCTATTCGGAACCGGCGTCCTGTTCAGACGCTGGCAGGGTTTCGAGGCCACCCTTGAAACCTATTCCTATATAAAAGGTTTCGATGCTCTCTGCGCGGGAACTCTTTGGTTTGAAAGTCTTCACGGTTGTGAAATAGTCGCGCATTTCGCTCGCGAATTCATGGAAGTCCGGTCCCATGAAAATTTTCACGATGAAGCTGCCGCCATGTATCAGGCATTTGGTGGCTACGGCAAGTGCTTCGCGGCACAGATTCGCAGAGCGGGCCTGGTCCGTGAAACGGTGGCCCGTCGTATTCGGGGCCATGTCGCTCATCACCACGTGGATGGGCGAAAGTTCAGCCAGAGCATCCTCAAATGCCTGAGAACGTTCGAACACGTCCTCTTGCATAAAGGTGACGTTTGGGGGAAACACCGTAGGTGTGGTCTGGATGTCTGCACCCAGCACACGGCCCCTCGGCCCCACCATTTCTGCCGCGCCCAGCGACCAGGAACCGGGGGCGGCACCGAGGTCGAGGACATGCATTCCGGGCTTGAATATCCGGAAGCGTTTCTCTATTTCTTTAAGCTTGTAGATGGACCGGGCTGGATAATTTTCCTGCTTGGCCTTCTTGAAATAATGGTCACGATATACTTTCATTGTTTTTCACCTGCGGCTCTTGTAACGCAAAGAGCTCATAACGCCAAGGCCACAGAATGGACCATCGCCCGGAACGGATACGCATCATACACGAACTTGGCAAGCCCCAATCTCTTCTCTGCGGTGCCGACCAGTTCGACACCTACGGCTCAGGCAGAGACATTCTGTTTCTCGGTCTCGGCCCCGATATCGCCATGGCGGCACAGGCGGCAGCGGCCCTGAATCCCCTCCGTGATGCCGTTATCCGCTATGTGGAATCTCCGGATTTTTCCGCCCAGATGGACCCTACATGGAAGACTGCCAGTCCCTCCGACTGGGTGTCCGTCTCTCCCGAAGAATGTACCCAGTCAGTGCTGAGTGCATCCTCCGTGCTGGCATTCAGGCAAAACCTGCGGCTGTTCCCTTCTTTCTGGGGCCCCCTGCTGGCCACCGTGCAGTTGCAGCATCTGCGCTCCCTGACGGAACAATCCCGAAATGCCGACAAAACCGCGGGACGCACCATCCTGCTGCCCGGCACGGAACATGGCCTGCTCATACGGGAACTCACCAGCGCCTTCGAGGCTCTGGGCTATGCCGTTCAAGTTCTCGACCCTGCCACCATCACATCCGACCTGCCCCGGCTGCTGGCACAGGGCACCCCAGCCCTTTTTTTCAGCGTGAATGCACAGGGGCTGGACATGTTCGGCGAACGCCATCACCTGCTCCGCGCGGCAGGCGTGCCCGTGGCCATATGGTGTGTGGACACGCCATGGCACATCCTTTCCGGCTGCAAGGCCCCTTTCTGGAAGGAGGCGCTGCTCTTCGTCACAGACGCAAGCTTCATTCCGGCGTTGCAGGCTGCAGGTGCGCAGAACGTGCATCACCTTCCCCTTGCCACGGACCCTGCCCTGTTCGCCCCGCAAGGTGATGCGGCTCCAGTAGCACCGCTTGCCCCGGTCGTCTTTGTGGGCCGCTCGGAGTTTCCCGAACGCCGCAAATATTTTTCTGGCATCCACCCCGATGGTGCATTGCAGAACATCGCACAGGATATGCTGCTGCGAGGAGAAAGGCCGGATTACCACTGGTGGGCCGGTCAGCTCGGCGCTACAGATTTCTGGCCAGATACGCCCCGCACAGTGGGAGCCAATGCCACCGAAAGCACGGAATGCTGGCGAACCATGTGCCTGCAGCAGGCGCATCCCTGCGGGCTGACCGTCATCGGCGACGAAGGCTGGAAGCACCGCCTGCCCGGCGACACTGACCTGCGCCCGCCTGTTGACTACTATAACGGGCTTGCCGAGATATATCGCAACACCCGCATATCGCTGAACATAACCGGCATGCTGCTCCCTGCCGGCCTCACCCAGCGGCATTTCGACGTATGGGCAGCAGGCGGCCTGCTGCTCACGGACGCCAACCCCGGCATGGACATTTTTCCCCGCCATCTGGCAGATGCGGTTACCTTCCGGCGGCCAGCGGAAATATCATCCAAGGTCAACCACCTGCTTGCCAACCCGCATAAAGCCGCCCAGTTAAAGACCCTGTGGAGGGAACTCATCCTGCGGGAGCACACCTACGCGAACAGGGTGCAGACCGTTCTCTCCCTCGTACAAAGGCAGCCTGTTCACAGCTAATCCATGGCCCGACATACCCTTTTTCACGGAGCGTTATAACCTGCCGCCGGTATCGTTATAAAAGAGCAGATACCGTTGCTGCAATCTTCGTCATTCAGTATCCTATGGCTAAAACTACTCCGGGTACCTCATGACGAACAGCATCACATATACGCCTGACTACGCCACACGCCAGCATGACAAACAGATACTGCTCAGCGCCATACGTTTGGGTCTTCCTGTCATACTTGTCGTTGCCGCTTCGCTCTTCTACCTGCTGCAGCAGGAAATTGCCTCACAGAGAAGCGTTCTGGAGCGTCGCCAGATCTCGCTCATCGAGTTCGCCGGCAAGTCGCTTGAACTGGAACTCAACTCTGTCGCCCAAAATCTCATCAATCTTTCCATTCATCTGGAAGTGCGCGACTATCTGACCACGTGGGCTCCCAAACGCAAAAAGGCTCTGCAGCAAGAGTTTCATTCCTTCATCGAGAACAACCGGCAATATGATCAGGCCCGGCTTCTCCTGATGAACGGCCACGAAAACATCCGCATCAATAAGGAAGCACATGGGGCGTATATAGTACCCGACGACCAACTGCAGGACAAAGGCAGCCGCTATTATTTCACCGAGACCAAGGATCTGCCTTCCGAAGCCATCTATTTTTCGCCGCTCGATCTCAATATCGAGCACGGAACCATAGAAATTCCCCTCAAGCCCACCATCCGGTTTGCAACAGGTGCGGATGATAGTCTGGGGGTACGCCAAGGGGTTATAGTACTCAACTATCTGGCCGATGACATGCTGCACAGCCTTGCGGAGCTCGACAGAAACGAACGTACCGGCCTCATGCTGCTGAACAAGGATGGGTATTGGCTCTATCACAAGGATAAGGAAAAATGCTGGGGATTCATGTATCCCGACAGGCAAAACCTCACCTTTCAGGCCGAGTTTCCCGATGCATGGGAAGATATATCCGCCACCAGCAAGGGGCAGATGTATGTAAACGGCGACCTCATCACTTATGCCGCCATCAACTACATTCCTCCAAGCAATCTTAGCCACAACCTGACTCATTCGCTCTCATGGCGACTCGTGGGCATGATTCCCCGCAGCGAGCTGGCTGCGCTTGCCCGCCAGACCTATATGCACTTCTTTTATCTGTTCGGCGTGCTCACCTCACTCATTTCCGTCATCGCCTTCACACAGGCGAAACGCATGACCGAAAAAAGGGCCAGCGAGAAGGAGCTTCTGACCAGCCGCAACAGGTTCCGGCAGATAGTGGAAGGTTCATGGGACATCGTCTGGGAAGTCGATATCAACGGCAACTTCACCTACGTGAGTCCACGCATATGGAACATACTCGGCTACACACAGGATGAAGCAAAAGCGGACCCGCCCTTCAATCTTACCCCTCTCCTGAGGCATACATTTTTCCACAACCCCAGCACCATGGATGTAAGCCATGTACACTGGGAAGAAACCTGCATGCACAAGGATGGCTACCCCGTCTGGGTGCGCTCCACCGGCACGGCCTTCTTCGATGAGCAGGGGCAGGTGGCGGGGTACCGGGGCATTACCCGTGACATAACGGACAGCGTAAAGAACAAACAGGACCTGGAAACCGCCCGCAACTTTGCCGAACAGGCCAACTCTGCCAAGAGCGAATTTCTGGCACGCATGAGCCATGAAATACGCACTCCCATGAATGCCATTGTCGGTCTTGGAAACCTTGCCCTGCGCAAAGAACACGACCCGAGACAGCGCGATTATCTGATGAAGATCAAACATGCCTCGGATACGTTGCTGAACATCATCAACGACATTCTGGACTTCTCCAAGATCGAGGCAGGGAAGATCGAGATAGAGCGCCACCCCTTTGCCCTGAACACGCTGCTGGAAAACGTAATCAACATCGTGGTGCTTGCGGCCGAAGAAAAGGGCATAGAACTGCTCCTCTCGGTGGGCTCCGATGTTCCGGCGAGCCTGTACGGCGATTCCCTGCGCCTGAGTCAGGTGCTCACGAACCTTGCCAACAATGCGGTAAAATTCACCGAAGAAGGCGAAGTCACCCTTTCCGTACGGGGAGTGAAGCAGGACAAACAGAACGCAACCCTGCGGTTCAGCGTGAGAGATTCCGGCATTGGCATGAGCGAAGAAAACATGAAGGATCTCTATTCCCCCTTCACGCAGGCAGACGGCTCTACCACCCGCCTGTATGGCGGCACCGGGCTTGGATTAAGTATCTCCAAGCGGCTGGTGGACCTCATGGGCGGCGACCTTCAGTGTGAAAGCAGGCTCGGGCTCGGCACGGAATTCCACTTCACCCTGACCATGGAAATCTCGGAATTCGTCAAGCAGACCTTCCGCATGCCCGAATCCATATTGGGATGCAAAGTGCTGGCCGTGGATGACAACCCCAACGCCCTGCAGGTGCTTGCCGAATCTCTGGAGTCATTCGGCCTGAAGGTGGATACGACCATATCGCCCTCACATGCCATTCCCATGGTGGAAAAGGCAGACCCGCCCTATGACGTGGTCTTCATGGACTGGAAAATGCCTGAGATGGACGGCATTACCTGCATACGGGAAATCAGGAAACAGCTCACGCCTCAGAATGATCCGAAGTTCATCATGGTGACGGCGTACGGAAGAGATGAAATCCGCCAGCGCCTTGCCGAAGAGAATATTTCGGCACTCATGCTCAAGCCCATTAACCGCTCCTTGCTCTTCAACACTCTGCTTGAAGCCTTCAACTGTGATTTTGATCAGGCAATCACCAACATCTGCAAGCAGGAATCTGCCATTCCAAACCACATACGGGGCGCACGCATCCTGCTTGCAGAAGACAATGAGCTCAACCAGCAGGTAGCAAGCGAATTGCTGCAGGGCGCGGACATAGACGTCACTATAGCCCGCAACGGGGAAGAGGCCCTTGCGCTTGTGCAAAAGCAGGAATTTCAGGCCGTGCTCATGGATATTCAGATGCCCGTGATGGACGGACTGGAGGCAACACGCAAAATCCGCAGCATCCCCCGGCTGCAGGGCATGCCCATAATTGCCATGACAGCACACGCCATGGTTTCTGACAGAAACCTCAGTCTGCAGTCCGGCATGAACGACCATGTGAACAAGCCCATCAATCCGGACGAGCTGTATGCCACCCTTGGCAAGTGGATTCACAAGGGAGGTTGGGAACCTGTTGCCACATATGTTCCGGCTGCTCCGCCCCCCATGCCTGACTTCGCCCATGACGATGTTATCGACGTTACGGCGGGCATGCGCCGGGTGCGCAACAACAAGACTATCTATGCCAACCTGTTGCGCGGCTTTATGCGGGAACAAACCGATATCGCGGGAAGAATCAGCCAGTGCCTGAAGCAGGAAAACTCCGATGCCGCCTTCCGTCTGGCACACACCCTCAAGGGCGTTGCCGGGAACATAGGCGCAATGACCGTTTATGAAACCGCAGAACAGGTATGTCAGGCTCTGCGTGAGAACAGCCCCAATCCGCAGGACACGGTGAACTCACTGGAAAAAGCCATGGAGCAGGTGGCAAACAGCATTCCCCGGATAACCCGGACGCTGATGCAGGAATCTTCCGATACTGCCAGCGAAGCGCAAACCGGCACTGCGGATGAACAGGCAGCTCCCCATCTGGAAGCAGCTACTGAGCCCATTGAAAACATGGAAGAACGGCTGCACGAACTTCAGGAAGCCATAACCATTCACGACATGGCGGCTCTGGCACTCTTCGAATCACTGGCTCCCGCCCTTGCACGAATTGATACGGGGCTTGCCATAGAACTAGGAGAAGATCTCACATCTTTTGCGTTCAAAAAGGCCGCCATACGGGTTGAACGGCTCTCCGAGTTGTTCCGCAAGACAAACGACAAGCTCATACAACAGGAGGAAAGATCATGACCTCCACCATGCGCATTCTCATCGTCGACGACACTCCGGCCAACATTCACATCCTCAGAGAGATTCTGAAGGACGAGTTCGCCATCAGCGCAGCCACCAGCGGACGCGACGCACTGGAACTTGCCATAGCAGACCCGCAACCGGATATCATTCTGCTGGATATCATCATGAGCGGCATGGACGGCTATGAGGTGTGCCGCAAGCTAAAGGAAAATGCGCGCACCGCATCCATTCCCGTGCTGTTCGTCACCACGCTCTCAGACACCGAGGACGAGGCAAGAGGGCTTGAACTGGGGGCAGTGGACTACATAGCCAAGCCGTTCAGCCCCCCCATAATAAAAGCCCGCATCCGCAACCACCTAAGCCTCAAGGAATATCAGGACAACCTTGAACAGCTGGTTGAGGAACGGACAGAGGAGATTGCCCTTACGCAATCCGTCACCATTTTCAGCATGGCCTGCCTTGCGGAGATGCGTGACAACGAGCTTGTGGGGCATATCAAGCGCACGCAGCTCTATGTGCGGCTTCTTGCAGAGCAGCTGGAACGCATGCCTGAATATTCAGCCTATTTCAGGGAAGTTCCCGTTGACCTGCTCTGCGCTTCCATTCCCCTGCACGATATCGGCAAGATAGGCATACCGGACCATATTCTGCTCAAGCCCGGCAGGCTCACCGATGACGAGTTTACCATAATGAGACTGCATACCGTGTACGGTCGCGACTCCCTGCAACGCGCCGAGAGCATGCTCAACACGTCAAACTCCTTCCTGCGTGTGGCAAGGGAGATTGCCCACACCCACCATGAATGGTGGAATGGAAACGGCTATCCGCAGGGACTCTCCGGCAAGAATATTCCTCTGGCCGGAAGGCTGATGGCCGTGGCGGATGTCTATGATGCGCTGATAAGCAAACGAATCTACAAGGAACCCATTTCGCATCAGGAATCCATTGAGATTGTAGCCGAAGGTTCAGGAACGCAGTTCGACCCGCAGATCGTCGAGGTATTCCTGAGAATTGAGAAGGATATTCGAGCCGCCGCCATCATGCATGCGGACTTTGAGGAAGAACGGCAGTGCCTGATGAACAACATCATGTGCGGCACCGATAGCAGAAGGTCACCCAAATGAAGCCTACCCGCTACCGAATTCTGATTGTTGACGATACCCCGGCCAACATTGAGATGCTCTATGCCATCCTGCAGCCGGAATACGCCATCAATGTCGCCACCAACGGGCAGGACGCCGTGCAACTGGCGGCCAACAATCCGCCGGACCTTATCCTGCTCGACATAGTCATGCCCGGCATGGACGGCTATGAGACAGGGGTAGCGCTCAAGGCCAACCCGAAAACAACGAATATTCCCATCATCTTCGTCACGGCGCTCAATTCCAATAATGATGAAGAAAAAGGCTTTGATATCGGCGCGGTGGATTTCATAACCAAGCCTTTCAACCCGGCCATCGTGCTTGCACGGGTCAAAACGCATCTGGCACTCTACAACCAGAACAAGGAGCTCGACAGCCTCGTCCGCAAGCGGACTGCCGAACTTTCCAAGGCAAAAGAAGCGGCAGAAGCAGCGAGTCAGGCCAAGAGCCTGTTTCTTGCCAACATCAGCCACGAGCTGAGAACCCCGCTCAACGGCATTCTGGGCATGGCCCAACTGCTGGAAGGCAGCCAGCTCAACTCTGCGCAAAAGGAGCTGCTCAAATTTCTCAATCAGTCCGCCGTGCGGCTCGGCTCACTGGTCACGTCGTTGCTCGAACTTTCACACATAGAGACGGACACCCTGACGATTGACAAAAAACCTACGCGCCTGCGAGAAGCCCTGCGCCCGCTCCTTGACGTCATACAAACACAGGCCCAGCTGAAATCACTGAAATTCTCGTTCAGCTATGCGGATGCCATTCCGGAACAACTGCTTTGTGATCCCGGCTGCCTCAAACAGATCCTCACCAACGTGCTTTCCAATGCGGTGCAATATACGCAAAAAGGATCAGTCACGCTCACCGTGGCGCCGCACGGCGGGGCTCAGGAGCAGTCTTCCCGTTTCATCAATATCCTGTTCACCGTACAGGATACGGGCATAGGCATCCCGAAGGAAGCCATAAAGCACATTTTCAAATCCTTCACCATTGCCGAAGACTTCATGACCAAGGAGTTCAGCGGAGCCGGGCTGGGACTTTCCATCACCCGTAACCTTGCCCGCAAACTGGGCGGCCGGATATGGGCAGAAAGCGAAGAAGGCGTTGGCAGCACCTTCCACATTCTGCTCCCCTTCGAGATTGTGCGGGAATCGTCGCAATCGGAAAAAACACCCGCAGAGCAGAAGCGCAAGGAATCCCTGCGCATTCTGCTGGTGGAAGATGATCCCATCAGTCAGGCGGCGGCCAAGGGATTGCTGGAACTTTCCGGCCACAAGGTCACCGTGGCGGGAGATGGCAGGCAGGCCATGCAGGCGCTGGAGAAGGACAGCTTTGACATCGTCCTTATGGACATACAGCTCCCCGGCCCCAACGGCATGGAGATAACCCGCAGAATCCGGGAAGGCGAAAGCGGCACAGACGCGGCGCAAACACCAGTTGTGGCCCTGACTGCCTTTGCAGAAAACGAGAGGCTTCTGGACAAGGACAGCGGCTTCAATGCGGTGCTCAGCAAGCCCTATTCCCGTCAGGAGCTGCTGGAAACCATAGATACCACATTGCGGACCACGGCGGTGGGCACGCCCTCATGACCGTGCCCCACCTCACAAGCAAGTAGCAGATCAGTTGCCCCAGGGCATGACAGGAACACAGCTGATGGAGTTCTTGGGCGAACCTTCGATTATTCTGTCGCTGTAGGTAAGGTAGATAATCACGTTGCGCTTGGCATCGTAGAATCTGACCACCTGCATGCTCTTGAACAGCAGCGAGGTGCGTTTCTTGAAGACCTCTTCGCCGTCTTCCTTCTTGTTGCGGATACGGTCGGGAACCGTAATGGGCCCCACCTGCCGGCAGGAAAGGGAGGCGTCCGAGGTATCCTCTGCCACACCAAGGCTGCCTGATATGCCGCCCTTCTTGGCGCGGCTCAAGTAGCAGGTAACCCCTTCGATATCGGGATCATCAAACGCCTCGACCACGATCTTGTCGTTGGCTCCCAGCACCTTGAACACAGTGTTGACGGAACCGATGGTCTCGGACCACGCCGCAGAAGAGAAGAGCACCATGGCCGCGCACAGGACCACGGCTCTGCCGATTACTTTCATACTATCTCCTTATTCATCCTATCCGGTACCAAGCCAAAAAAAAGGCAGCCGGGCTGCCTTTTCCTTAACACGGAGAAATATTCCCTACCGGGAACCGTTGTCCTTGTCCTCTATGGGGTCACAGTCGATAACCACGGCCTTGCGGGGTTCCTGCGTGGTTTCGCCGCGCAGACGTGCCTCGAAATCCTGCACCGAAAAAGGACCGTTGCCGGAAGGCTTCTGCCCGCCGGAAGAATGCCATGTGTAGTAGGTGAAACCGGCGCCGTTTGGGGAACCGAAGGAATTGCCGCCCTGCACCTTCACCGATTCGTTGAACTGCTTGCGCAGCACACGGGCAAGGGGCTTGCGGGTAAAGGGTGCCAGCAGCACGATACCCATGCAGTCCGTGATGAAGCCCGGCGTGAGCAGAAGAAGACCGGCCACGAGAATGAGCAGACCTTCAACCATTTCATCAGCAGGCACCTTGCCCTGTGCAAGGCTTTCTCTGACCTTCAGCATGGTGTTGAATCCTTCCATGCGGGCCAGCCATGCGCCTATGATACCGGTCAGAATGACAATCATGATAGTCGATCCCACGCCAATGACGGAACCGACCTCCACCAATGTGTAAAGCTCCATGATGGGGATGAGCGTAAAAAGCAGAAATAATTTGGGAAACATCAGACATCCTGTATTTGCGTTCTGCGGGAAATTACCCGATCCGAGCGGAAGTGCGGCCCCCGGCCCAGTCTGACTTATGCGAACGCTCCCGTATAGGGGAACCATTTCGCTCCGCCATTGGTAATCATTCTGGCATGGAACGCAAGCCTATTATCAAGGGAAAACGCCGGAAACTGCAGACCACAGGCGTTTTTTACCCCCAAAAGGCAATTATACCGGCACCCAAAGCCATTACAGCCGCACCGGCAAACCTGCCGCGCACATTCTCATCCTTGAAGAAGAGACCGCCCATGGCAACGGATATGACTCCGTTCAGACGTTTGATGGATATCATGTATGCGGCGGCAACCATGGTGATGGAGATGTAGTGGCAGGCAATGTGAGCCACAAGGGCAAGCCCTGAGACCATGCCAGCAAGGGGGTGCCGGAGCATGGTCCGCCATGAGGCCCTGCCTGTAAGCAGCAATCCGCCCACGAGCAGCGCGTTTTGGATGGTGAAAAACATGGCACCCGCATAAAAGGGATCGCCTGATGTGGCCATGCGCTTGGAAAAAACCGCGCCTATGGCCCAGATGATTGATGCATACAGAGCATAACGGGACCCGCGAACACGGAATATGGCCCGGAAGGGTTCAAGCAGCGCCGTGCGGTTGGTAGCGTTCACATTCAGAACCCAGCTTCCAGCCACTATGCAGGCAATGCCCGCAAGTCCGGCCGGTGTGGGCAGCTCGCCGAGAAACACGAATCCCGTAATGATCATGAAGGCAGGCGTGAAGGCCATGAGCGGCATGGTAAGCGAAATGGGCGCGGAGCGTATGGCCTCGTACTGAATGAAGGTACCCAGAACGTTCAGGGGCAGCATGATAACGAGAGCCTGCCAGAATTCCGGGGCAAGGGGCTGCCAGCCCCGCATCAATATATATAGGGCGAACATGGGCCAGCTCCAGCCCAGAAAACAGGCAAGCATGTCGCACCGGGAAAGGTGGCCGAGCCACTTTTTCACCACCACCGCCTCAAGAGCGGAAAAAAAGGCTGTTCCCAATGCCAGAATGAACCAGAGCATGCCCTCTCCTTTGCTCCCTTCTACACACTTTGCGGCAGGAAATAATGCCAGAAGAGTAACAACGGGGATATAAAAAAAGCCCCGAGTTGCACTCGGGGCCTTTTCATCCTGTCAGGATCGCCTTAAACTTAGGCTTTCTTGGCGGTAACGGGCTTCACAACTGCGCCGGAGCGGATGCAGCGGGTGCACACGGTCATGTGCTTAACTTCGCCGCTGGGCAGCTGATGGCGAACGCTCTGCAGGTTGGGCAGGAAACGACGCTTGGTCTTGATGTTGGAGTGGGAAACCAGGTGACCGGACTGGGGCTTCTTACCGCAGATTTCGCATTCTCTAGACATGGCGATCCTCCATATATGATGAAAAAAATTCGGGTTTCTATAGTTTGCAGATGCCTGCGGAGCAGCGGCTACCGCACATTGTTCCTCTATCACCTGCAAAGAGATGGGTGTATTATACCCTCACTGTAAAAAAGGCAACCCTTTTCTTGACAAGTCGATGAGGTCGCATGTAGAAATCGCCTTCCGCAAGGATATTACTTATGACACAAATTTGGATTCCACTGAACGACATCCCTGCAGAGGGCAAAGAAATCACGATCGACGAGCAGTCCATCTGGCTGGAACCGATCGCAGAGTTCAAACTGCCCTACCGCGTTGTGGATGCATTGTCTGCCGTGCTGCACCTTCTTCCGCAGGAAGACGGCTGCCTTGTACGCGGTCGCATTGCCGGCT
This sequence comes from Halodesulfovibrio sp., assembly GCA_047972125.1. Lineage (GTDB taxonomy): Bacteria > Desulfobacterota > Desulfovibrionia > Desulfovibrionales > Desulfovibrionaceae > Halodesulfovibrio. Next base: position 15,222 of record JBKEAK010000197.1, on the reverse strand, counting down.
CTGTTGCCATGCCCTGTGACCGCTGCGCGGAAGACGCCGTCATAACGGTGAAGCAGAAATTCACCGAACTCTTCTCCATGCAGGAAGACCTGCTGGATCCGGGTCAGGAACCCGCTGTCCGCCCTGCCAAGGACGGCCAGTGGCTGGAGATTGAAATCTCTGCCCTGCTCTGGGAAGAATTCGTTGTTTCAATGCCGCTCAAGCCGTTGTGCAAAGAAGAATGCAAAGGTCTGTGCCCCCAGTGCGGCACCGATCTTAATACGGGCTCCTGCGACTGCAAGAACGAGGAACTTGATCCCCGCCTTGCCGTGCTGCAGAATCTCAAGATCAATAAATAAGCATTACTGCCTTTCCGGCTTTTGGCCGGAAGGAAAAAAAGAGAGGGTTTGTCATGGCTGTATCTCAGACTAAGAAGTCCAAGTCCAAGAAGGGCATGCGTCGTTCCCACCATCGCGTGGCTGTTCCTACCGTTGTTTTCTGCCAGTGCGGCGAAGCTGCCCTGCCCCACCGTGTTTGTGCCGCCTGCGGTACCTACAACGGCCGCCAGATGACGAAGGAAAATGCATAACAGCCCCATCATCGCCGTGGACGTCATGGGTGGGGACCACGGCCCCGCCGTCAACATTCCCGGTGCGATAGAGGCTGCCCGCACGTACGGCATCCGGCTCGCTCTGGTTGGCGACGCGGAGAAAATCAAGGCTGAACTCGATAGACTGCCTTCCGGAATGCTTTCCGGCAAGGTGGTCTATGATATTGTCCATACCGATGAAGTTGCCGGTATGGACGAGAAGCCTTCGGACATACTGCGCCGCAAGAAAAACTCTTCCATTCAGGTAGCCTGCCGACTGGTCAAGGAAGGCAAGGCGGATGGAATTGTCAGCGCCGGTAACTCCGGTGCTACCGTTGCGTGCGGCATGTTCATCATGGGCCGTATCCCCGGGGTTGATCGTCCGGCACTTGCCAGCGTGATGCCCACGGAGAAAAAACCCATCGTCCTGCTGGACGTCGGTGCCAATGTTGACTGCAAACCGCATCACCTGTTCCAGTTCGGCCTTATGGCCGATGCCTATGCCCGCGACCTGCTCGAGCGTGAAACGCCCCGCATCGGTCTGCTTTCCATCGGTGAAGAGGAAGGCAAAGGCAACTCACAGGTGAAAGAGGCGTACGACCTCTTCAAGATGGCCAAAAACATCCGCTTCGTCGGCAACGTGGAAGGCAGAGACCTGTTCACGGGCGATGTGGATGTCATCGTGTGTGATGGTTTTGTGGGCAACGTGGCTCTCAAGCTCAGCGAAGGCCTCAGCACTTCTATGAGCCGCATCCTGAAGCGCGAACTGCTGTCCAGCTTTCTTGCGAAAATCGGCACGCTGCTCGCAAAAAGCGCCTTCAAGCGCTTTGCCCGCATGGTGGACTACGCCGAATACGGCGGTGCCCCCGTGCTGGGTCTGAAAGGAATCGCCATTGTGTGCCACGGCGCATCGAACGCCAAAGCCATAACCAACGCGGTCAAAATGGCAGCCGCCTTCGTGGAGAAGAAAACCAACGAACGTCTGGTTGAAGCGATCAGCGCAAACGAAGAGCTGACCAGCTTCGGCAAGGCCGTCAAGAATTGATCGCCGGAGCGGCGGCACGACGCATGTCGTGCCGCCGTCCCGCGTTCGGGACACTGCCATGACCAAGCATTGCTATATCCATGGTTTCGGCTCATTTGCCCCGGCAAAAGTGCTGACCAACTTTGATCTGGAAAAGTTCGTCGACACCAACGACGAATGGATTCGTACCCGCACCGGCATTGAACAGCGTCACGTCGTGGACGAAGGCCAGTGCACTTCCGACCTCGTGGCGGAAGCTGCAAAAGGCGCGCTTTCCGATGCCGGAATGCAGGCAGATGCGCTTACCCACATTCTCGTTGCCACCTGCACCCCCGATGCTTACTGCCCCAACACCGCCTGCGTAGTGGAAGACAAGCTCGGCATCAAAGGCGCCATGGCACTCGACATCAATGCGGCATGCTCCGGCTTCGTATACGGCCTGCAGGTTGCCTGCGGCCTGACTTCTGCATGCGAAAACGCCACCATCCTGCTCTCCGGCGGTGAAACGCTCACCAGCCGTGTAAACTGGGAAGACCGCAACACCTGCGTTCTTTTCGGCGACGGAGCCGGTGCCGTGGTCATATCCGGAACCCCCGGCCCCGGCAGCGCCAAGGTTGTTGACATAGAGCTTTCTTCCGACGGCTCCCTGCGCGACCTGCTGACCATTGCCGGTGGTGGCTCTTCTGTTCCCTACAAGCTGAACCAGCCTGTTCCTGCCGAACATTTTGTCACCATGCAGGGCCGGGAAGTGTTCAAGCACGCCGTGCGCAGCATGACCGGCATCTGCGAAACCCTGCTGGCCCGCAACGGCATGACCGCCGACGACGTGGACATGCTCATTCCGCATCAGGCCAACATGCGCATCATCGAAGCAGTGGGCAAGAAGCTGGACATCGCTCCCGAAAAGGTGTTCGTAAACCTGAACATGTTCGGCAACACCTCTGCGGCATCGATTCCGCTGGCGCTGGCTGATGCAAAGAATCAGGGCCTTTTCAAGCCCGGCATGCGTGTTCTGCTGACCACTTTCGGCGGCGGTTTCACCTGGGGTTCCGCACTGCTCGAGTTCTAGAAAAAGCCCGGTTCGCCGAGCTATTCCGGACACTTGAGCAATAACGAATAAAGGCGTTTTTTGGGAATTGAAGTTATACTTTCTTTAAGGTATAAGGCAGTGCTTTTCGCACCAAACCCAAAACCCGTGAAGCGACTATGACTGAACTACTTTCAACAGCACTGGTAACCGGCGGCTCCCGAGGGATAGGAAAAGCCATCGCCCAGACTCTGGGCAAAGCCGGTTTTCAGGTGTACCTGACCTACGTTTCCAAGCCAGAGGAAGCGCAGGCTGTTGCCCAGTCCATCATCGACGCGGGCGGCAAGGCTGTCGCCTTCAAGCTCAATGTGGGCAATGGCGAAGAAGTGAACGACTTCTTCAAAAATGAAATCAAGGACAAGGTGCGCCTTGATGTGCTCGTGAACAACGCGGGTATCACCAAGGACGGCCTCGTGCTTCGCATGAAGGACGAGGACTTTGACAGCGTGATCGGCATTAACCTGCGCGGCTCGTTCCTCGCTGCCCGCGAGGCAGCCAAGATCATGTCCAAGCAGCGCTACGGCCGCATTGTCAACATCACCTCAGTTGTGGGGCAGATGGGCAACGCAGGTCAGGCCAACTACTCTGCCGCCAAGGCCGGTCTCATCGGGCTGACCAAGGCGCTGGGCAAGGAACTGGCCGCACGCAATGTCACTGTCAACGCCGTGGCTCCCGGCTTTATCGAAACAGACATGACCGACGCTCTTCCGGAAGCCGTTCGTACCGAGTACCAGAACGCCATTCCCATGAAGCGCTTCGGCTCTGTGAGCGATGTTGCCGAAGCAGTTGCCTTTCTCGCCTCCGACAAGGCGGGTTACATCACCGGTCAGGTACTTGCAGTGAACGGCGGCATGTATTGCTAGCTGCCCGTTCCGAATAAAATCAGACAACACACCGTATACAAACGCGGTACAAACGAAGAAACAATCCTTTGGAGGAATCCATGTCTATCGAAGCAAAAGTTAAGCAGATCATCATCGACCAGCTCGGCGTTTCTGCCGAAGAAGTAAAGCCCGAAGCATCTTTCGTTGAAGATCTGGGCGCAGACTCCCTCGACCTGACCGAACTGATCATGGCCATGGAAGAAGAGTTCGGCACCGAAATCGATGACGACGATGCACAGAAGATGCTGAAGGTGCAGGACGCCATCAGCTACATCGCAAGCAAGCAGTAATAGTAATACTGTCAGCCATATATCGCGGGCGTCTTATGAATTTATCATAAGACGCCTGACCCGTTTCTTCCGGCCGCGTCCCGGCCTCCCGCAAGGGTGTCAATCTAGGGCTTTCAGCAGCGTGATTCTGGTGCCGGACATTCTCATGGCGCCACACGGTGCTCCATGTCAGTCCCGGCAGCGCGGACTGCGCCGCAAGCCTCAAGGAACGAATAATGACAAAAAAACGAGTTGTTGTTACCGGTCTCGCAACCCTTAACCCTCTTGGCATGGACCTTGAGTCCAGCTGGGAGAATCTGGTTGCGGGCAAGTCCGGTATAGGCCCCATCACGCATTTTGATGCATCTGAATTCACCTCGCAGATCGCGGGTGAAGTGAAGGGCTTTGACCCCGTTGATTTCATGCCCGCCAAAGAAGCACGCCGCATGGACCGCTTTGTCCAGTTTGCCGTTGCAACCGGGCAGATGGTGGTTAAAGACAGCGGACTGGTCATCAACGATGAGAACGCCGGCCGCGTTGCCGTGCTCATCGGCGTGGGCCTCGGCGGCCTGGAAACCATTGAAGTGTTCCACACCAAGCTTGTGGAAGCAGGCCCCAACAAGGTCAGCCCCTTCATGATTCCCATGCTTATTTCCAACATGGCTCCCGGTCAGGTTTCCATCTTCACCGGTGCCAAGGGCCCCAACGTGGTGTTCACCAGCGCCTGTGCCTCCGGCACGCACGCCATCGGTCACGCCTATACGGAAATCGTGATGGGTCGTTGCGATGCCGCCATTACCGGCGGTGTCGAATCCACCATCACCCCCATGGGCGTATCCGGCTTCACCTCCCTGAAGGCCCTGTGCAGCAACCGTAACGATACGCCCGAAATCGCTTCCCGTCCCTTCGACGCAGAGCGCTCCGGCTTCGTCATCGGTGAAGGTTCCGGCTTCCTCATGCTGGAATCTCTGGAACACGCACAGGCTCGTGGCGCACGCATCTATGCGGAAGTTGTGGGCTTCGGTTCCACCGGCGATGCATACCACATCACCGCTCCCCGCGAAGATGCCGACGGCATGGCACGCTGCATGAAGGCCGCCATTGACGAAGCAGGCATTACCCCTGCCGACGTGGACGCCATCAATGCGCACGGCACCTCCACCAACCTTAATGACAAGGCCGAAACCCTTGCCATGAAGAAGGTGTTCGGTGACCATGCATACAAGCTGCGCATTTCCGCCAACAAGTCGCAGACCGGCCACCTGCTGGGTGCTGCGGGCGGCATGGAAGGCGTGTTCTCGTGCATGACCCTGCACAAGGGTATCGTGCCCGGTACTGCCAACTACACCAGCCCCGACCCCGACTGCGACCTCAACTACATGGGCGGCGGCACTGAAGAATATCAGGCTACCTACGTTCTGAGCAATAACTTCGGTTTCGGCGGCACCAACGCCAGCATTCTGTTCAAGCGATTCGCCGACTAGGCAATCCTGAGACTGTGTCGGGCCGTGCACCGGATAACCGGTGCACGGCTTTAACAATATGTATACCGGAAGGTGGAAAATGGACGAACTGTTCTTGCAAGACCCCGAAATAGCACGGGCAATGTATCTGGAAATCGAGCGCCAGACCGGCGGGCTCGAACTTATCGCATCCGAGAACTTCGTCTCTTCCGCAGTGCGCCAGACGCAGGGTAGCGTCATGACGCACAAGTATGCCGAAGGATACCCGGGCAAGCGTTACTATGGTGGATGTGAATACGTGGACGTGGCCGAAGATCTGGCCATAAACCGCGCAAAAACAATTTTCGGGGCCGAATACGCAAACGTGCAGCCCCACTCCGGCAGCCAGGCCAACATGGCGGCATACTTTGCCATTGCCAAGCCCGGCGACACCATTCTGGGCATGGACCTTTCCCACGGCGGCCACCTTACCCACGGCAGCCCCGTGAACTTCTCCGGCCGTTTCTTCAACGTCGTCTTCTACGGCGTGCAGAAGGAAACCGGACGCATCGACTATGATCAGGTGGAAAAGCTCGCCAAGGAGCACAAGCCTGCCGTTATCGTAGCCGGTGCAAGCGCCTACCCGCGCGAACTGGATTTCGTACGCTTCCGCGCCATTGCCGATGAAGTAGGCGCCAAGCTGATGGTGGACATGGCACACATCGCCGGTCTTGTGGCCGCCGGTGTGCACAGCTCCCCCATTCCTTACGCCCACATCACCACCACGACCACCCACAAGACCCTTCGCGGTCCGCGCGGCGGCATGATCCTCAGCTCCGAAGAGCTCGGCAAGTCCCTGAACAGCCAGATTTTCCCCGGCATTCAGGGCGGTCCGCTCATGCACGTCATCGCTGCCAAGGCCGTTGCATTCGGCGAAGCCCTGCGCCCCGAATTCACGGATTACCAGAAGCAGGTCGTGGCAAACGCACAGGCCCTTGCCAAGTGCCTCACCGATCAGGGCTTCGAGCTCGTTTCCGGCGGCACCGACAACCACCTCATGCTGGTTGACCTGACCAACAAGGACATCACCGGCAAGGCCGCTCAGCTGGCACTGGACGAAGCAGGCATCACCGTGAACAAGAACACCGTGCCCTTCGAAACCCGCAGCCCCTTCGTGACCTCCGGTGTCCGCATCGGCACCCCTGCCCTCACCACTCGTGGCATGAAGGGCAAGGACATGGAAAAAGTCGCCGACTGGATCATCGACGCGCTTGGCAACATCGAAAACGAAACGCGCCTCAAGGCCATCCGCAAGGAAGTGGAAGTCTTCGCGCGTCAGTTCCCGATCTTCGCCTGGTAGCACCATCCCCCACGCCTTATCGGAACGCGCTGCGCGGGCAGACTGGCCTTCGCAGCGCGTTCGTATTATAAGGGCCGACATCGCAAACCAGATTCGAGAGGAGCTTCCATGCACGAACGACTGCCGTGGCCGCAATATTTCATGGACATCACCTACATGGTGGCGGAGCGCTCAACCTGCACCCGCCGCAAGGTCGGCGCCATTGCCGTGAAGGATAAGCGCATCCTCGCCACCGGCTACAACGGAGCTCCTGCCAACGTATCGCATTGTCTGGACACAGGCTGCCTTCGCGAACAGCTCGGCATTCCTTCCGGCCAGCGGCACGAGATATGCCGTGGCCTGCACGCCGAGCAGAATGTCATCATTCAGGCCGCCGTGCATGGCGTTTCCCTTACCGGCGCAGAAATTTACTGCACCACCATGCCCTGCCTCATCTGCACCAAGATGCTGCTCAACTGCGGGGTAAAGGCTGTGTATTACGTTGAAGGCTACGATGATCCGCTTGCCTCCGCCATGGTGGAGGAATCCGGCGTAGTGTTCACCAAACTGGATTATACCAAACGAGGCTGTTAATGGGTCATCCCTTCGAACCGTTCATGCGCGAGGCCATTGCGCTGGCGGAACAGGGACGCTGGCATGCAGCGCCCAATCCCACCGTGGGTGCCGTTCTGGTCAAGGACGGCGTCATTGTCGCGCGCGGTTACCACACTGCGTGCGGCCAGCCCCACGCGGAAGTGGAATGCCTGCGCGATGCCGCCGCTCAGGGTGTGGACCCCGCTCAGTGCACGCTGGTTGTCACCCTTGAGCCCTGCAACCATTACGGCAAGACGCCCCCCTGCTCCAAGGCAGTGCTTGATGCGGGCATCCGCCACGTGGTGGTAGGTCTTCTGGACCCCAATCCCAAAGCCAAGGGCGGCGCGGAGTTTCTGCGTGAAAACGGCGTGCTCGTCGATTCCGGCGTGCTGGAGCAGGAATGCCGCGACCTTGTTGCAGATTTTCTTACCTGGGTTGAAACGCCCCTGCCCTACACCATTCTCAAGCTCGCCTCCACGCTGGATGGCAAGATAGCCACGCGCAGCGGCAATTCCCGCTGGATAAGCGGCCCCGAATCCCGCGCCCGTGTGCATGAACTGCGGCGCAATGTGGGAGCGGTCATTGTGGGCGGCACCACGTTCCGCAAGGACAACCCGCAGCTCACCTGCCGTATCGAAGGGGTGGAAAAGCAGCCTCTGGCCGTTATCATCACCTCGCAGCTGCCCAATGTTCCCGAAGCATACAAGCTGCTTACGGAGCGCCCGGAGCAAACCATATTCTGGACTTCCGAGGAATCTGCTGCTACTGACGCCGCCAAGGGGCTGCGAGACAAGGGCTGCACGGTCATGCCCCTGCCCGTCATGGAAGGCGACACCCTTGGCGGACGCGATATAGGCTACGGCCTGCGCTGGCTGCGCAACGAACACAAGTGCCTGTACACCCTGTGCGAAGGCGGCGGCCGGCTGGCCCTTGCCATGCTGGAACTCGGTCTTGCGCAGGAATTCCAGCTGCACATGGCCCCCAAGATCATGGCCGATGCCAAGGCACCCGGCCTGTTTGACGGCCGCGCCCCCGCCACCATGGACGAAGTGCTCGGCCTGCGCATGATTGCAACGGAAAAAAGCGGCGACGATATCATCATCACCTTGCGCCGACGGGAAGACTGATTATGTTCACAGGACTCGTTCTCGGACAGGGAGAAATCCGGTCCGTACAGAATATGGGAAGCGAAACCCGCCTGACCATACGCCCGCTCTGCGAACTCGCCGACTTTGTGCTCGGCGAATCCATTGCCACCAACGGTGTGTGCCTTACGGTGGAAACCTTCGGCGGGGACTGGTTCACGGTGTATGCCTCAGCAGAGAGCATGCGCCTGACCAACCTCGGCGATCTCAAGAGCGGCAGCCGCGTCAACCTTGAGCGTGCGCTCGCCATGGGCGACCGTCTCGGCGGTCACATCGTCAGCGGGCACGTGGACTGTGTTGCCAACGTGGTTTCGGTGCGTCCGGCCGGTCTTTCCCGCATTTACCGGCTGGGTTTTCCTGCCGAATTCGGGGCACAAATTATCACGAAGGGCTCCGTAGCACTTGACGGCATCAGTCTTACGATCAATGATTGCGGCCCTGATTTTCTGGAAGTGAACATCATTCCCGAAACGCAGAAGGTGACTACCATTTCCGAGTGGAAACCGGGCTACCGGGTCAATCTGGAAACGGATGTCATCGGCAAATATGTCCAGCGCATGCTGGGCGTGTGGCAGGGCAAACCCGCCGCTGAAAAAGCCGCTTCCGGCGTGATTACGGAAGAGTTTCTGCGCAAGCACGGATTTTAAGCGTTCAGCAGGGTTCACGCAGACCATGCGGGCTGCCCTGAGAAACATTCAAGAGGTACGAACATGCCCATTTGCACTGCCGAAGAGGCCATTGAAGAGATTCGCAAGGGCCGGATGCTTATTCTGGTCGATGACGAAGACAGGGAAAACGAAGGCGACCTTACCATCGCCGCCGAACACGTCACCCCTGAAGTGATCAACTTCATGGCCGTGCACGGACGCGGCCTGATCTGCCTTGCGCTGGCCCCCGACTGGGTGGACAAGCTGCAGCTGCCGCTCATGGCACGCCGCAACGGGTCCAAATTCGGCACCAACTTCACCGTTTCCATCGAAGCCCGCAACGGCGTAACCACCGGCATTTCCGCCGGTGACCGCGCTACCACCATTCTCACCGCCGTCAAGGACGACGTGAAGCCGGAAGACCTTGTCACCCCCGGCCACATCTTCCCCCTGCGCGCCCAGAAGGGCGGCGTGCTCGTCCGCGCCGGCCAGACCGAAGGCTCCGTGGACCTGTCCCGCCTTGCCGGTCTGAAGCCTGCCGCCGTCATCTGCGAAATCATGAAGGACGACGGCGAAATGGCCCGCATGCCCGACCTCATCGAATTTGCCAAGAAGCACGACATGAAGATCGCCACCATCCGCGATCTCATCCGCTACCGCATGCAGCCCGACCAGCTTTCCGTCAAGCGCGTTGCAGAAGCCAAGATGCCCACCAAGTACGGTGAGTTCAAGGTTATCGCATACGAAAACGAGCTGGAACCCGCCACCCACATCGCTCTGGTTAAGGGCGACATCAAGGGTGACGAGCCCGTTATGGTGCGCGTGCACAGCGAATGCCTCACCGGCGACGTGCTCGGTTCCGTGCGCTGCGACTGCGGCGACCAGCTTGCCAATGCCATGTGCGCCATCGCGCAGGAAGGCAAGGGCGTGATCCTCTACATGCGTCAGGAAGGACGCGGCATCGGCCTTGCCAACAAGATCAAGGCTTACGCACTGCAGGATCAGGGCTACGACACCGTGGAAGCGAACAAGAAGCTCGGCTTCAAGGCCGACCTGCGCGACTACGGCATCGGCGCCCAGATGCTGGTGGATCTCGGCGTGCGCAAGATGCGCATGATGACCAACAACCCCAAGAAGATTGTCGGCATAGAGGGCTACGGCATCGAAGTGGTGGAGCGTATCCCCATCGAGATGGACGCCTGCCAGTACAATGCCGACTACCTGCGCACCAAGAAAGACAAGATGGGCCACATGCTGGAGCATCTTGACGACAACGCGCAGTAAGCGGGTATCCGTTCCCGCTCCTTCGGAGCTGCGCAGGTGCTTTTTTACCCCTGTGCACGCGGCAACGGATTGAACAGGCTAAACTTTATGCTCCCCTACCCTGATTTAATGCTTTTCAGGGTCGGGGAGCGTGTTCTATACTGAATGATCGACGTTTCGCAGGGCACTGCCCTGATCAAGGAGAATATTGCATGCTGCATGTGAAGACCATTGAAGGCCAGTTTGATGCAAAGGGGATGAAGGTCGCCATCATCGCCACCCGCTTCAACGATTTCATTGTTGACCGTCTGGTCGGCGGTGCGGTTGATTACCTCGCGCGCAACGGCGCTTCCCGCGAAGACCTGACCATCGTCCGCCTGCCCGGCGCCTTTGAAATGCCCATTGCTGCCAAAAAGCTGGCTGCTTCCGGCAAGTACGACGGCATTGTCGCCCTGGGCGCAGTTATCCGCGGTGCCACCCCTCATTTCGATTTCGTCTGCAACGAAGCCGCCAAGGGCCTCGCGCAGGTTTCTCTTGAATTCAACCTGCCCGTAGGCTTTGGCCTGCTCACCTGCGACACTCTGGATCAGGCCATTGAACGCGCCGGTTCCAAGGGTGGCAACAAGGGTGTGGAAGCGGCTTCCGCAATGCTGGAAACCTTCCGCGTTCTGGAGCAGATCTAGCCCATGACCAAGGAAAAGACTCCTCCGCGCAGACTGGCGCGCGCTCAGGCCTTCCAGATTCTTTACGGCCTGAACTTCTCTCCGGTGCAGACCTTGGAAGCACTGGCCGAGACCTACGCCGGTTCTCCGGACAATGCCGACAAGAACATCGATCCTGCCAATCCCGAGGGCTTTGCCTGGGAACTCATCGAAGGCGTGTGGAGCAACCACCGCGCCCTCGACGAAGTGATCGCCAGATTTGCCAAGAACTGGCGGGTTGAACGCATCGGCAAAATTGAAATCACCCTGCTCCGGCTGGCGGTATATGAAATGTTGTACCGTCAGGATGTGCCGCCCAAAGTGGCCATCAACGAGGCTATCGAGCTTTCGAAGCAGTTCGGCGACGACAAGTCACGCAACTTTGTGAACGGCATTCTCGATGCCGCCGCCAAAGCCCTGCAGGACGGCACAATCGCGCCCCGCACTGCCTAGCTTTCACAACCACCCGGCCCGTCCGGGTGGTTGCGGTTTCTACCGCACGTCATTTGCCGCTTTACCGGCCTTCAGGGGCTGACCGTAGAGCGGCAAATGCTTGATAGAACCGGCCTTACTGGGGTAAGGCATAGAGTCGTTCGGGCAATAGCACGTTGTCGGCGGCAAAGCGTCATCATCCGGCTTGCAGATGGGCGCATTTCCGGCGCAAGACCGGAAACGACCGAAAATGACCGGCTGCATTGGCCATCCGTCCGCTAAAACCGCCGGAATGCTCAAACCGGGCCTCATGCAGCTTGGTGCACAGCGACTGCCAAAGCGACCGGAGCTGGCCGAAAACGGCCCGAACTGTCAGAAGATATTTCCGCGAGCCGTCCATACGGACGGTGAACATGAGCAACATAAAAGGAATTGTTGGGAATGAAGTACGATCCGCAGGCCATAGAAACCAAATGGCAGCGCATTTGGGCAGAAAACGGCGATTTCCATACCGATCACACCTCGGACAAGGAAAAGTACTACGTGCTGGAAATGTTCCCGTACCCTTCGGGCAACATCCACATGGGCCACGTCCGCAACTATTCCATCGGCGACGTGGTGGCACGCTTCAAGCGCATGCAGGGCTGCAACGTGATGCACCCCATGGGCTGGGACGCCTTTGGCCTACCCGCTGAAAACGCCGCCATCAAGAACAACATCCATCCCGCCAAGTGGACGTACGCAAACATCGACAACATGCGTGCCCAGCTCAAGCGCCTCGGCTATTCCTACGACTGGCGCCGCGAACTGGCCACCTGCGACCGCGAATACTACCGCTGGGAACAGTTGTTCATCCTCAAATTTTACGAAAAGGGCCTGCTCTACCGCAAAAAGCAGTCTCAGAACTGGTGCCCCGCCTGTAACACCGTGCTTGCAAACGAGCAGGTTGAAGACGGCAAGTGCTGGCGCTGCGACAGCATTGTCGAGCAGAAGGATCTGGCACAGTGGTTCCTGAAGATCACCGACTATGCTGAAGAACTGCTGGCAGACCTCGACAAGCTCAAGGGCGGCTGGCCGGACCGTGTTATCTCCATGCAGGAGAACTGGATCGGCAAGTCCGTGGGTGCGGAGATTACCTTCGACATCGAGAATGCCGACGATTCCATCACCGTGTTCACCACCCGTCCCGACACCGTATTCGGCGTGACCTTCATGAGCCTTGCTCCCGAGCATCCGCTGGTGGAAAAGCTCATCGACGGCAAGCCGCAGGCGGAAGAAGTGCGTGCCTTTGTGGAACGCATCCGCAACATGGACCGCATTGAGCGCACCTCCGACACGCTGGAAAAAGAAGGCGTCTTCACCGGTGCTTACTGCATCAACCCGCTCAACGGTGCCAAGGTGCCGGTTTACGTGGCCAACTTCGTTCTGGCCAGCTACGGCACGGGTGCTGTCATGGCCGTTCCCGCGCACGACCAGCGCGACTTCGAATTTGCCCGCAAGTACAACCTGCCCATGCAGGTCGTCATTCAGCCCGAAGGGCAAAGCCTCGACACCGCCACCATGGAAGAAGCCTTCACCGCGACCGGCCTGATGGTGAATTCCGGCAAGTTCGACGGCACCCCCAATGAAGAGGGCAAGGCGCTCGTGGCCGACTGGCTGCAGGATAACAACCGCGGCAAGCGCACCACCAACTACCGCCTGCGCGACTGGAACATTTCCCGTCAGCGTTACTGGGGCAGCCCCATTCCCATGGTATACTGCGACACCTGCGGCATCGTGCCCGAAAAGGAAGAGAACCTTCCCATCGTGCTGCCGCTGGAAGTGCAGACCCATCCCGACGGCCGCTCGCCCCTCGGCGACACGCCCGATTTCTACGAATGCACCTGTCCCAAGTGCGGACAGAAGGCACGCCGCGAAACCGATACCATGGATACTTTCGTTGAATCCTCGTGGTACTACGCGCGCTATACCGATGCCCGTCAGGACAACGCTCCCTTCACGCCCGAAGCCCTTTCCTACTGGGCACCTGTTGACCAGTACATCGGCGGTGTTGAGCATGCCATTCTGCACCTGCTCTACTCCCGCTTCTTCACCAAGGCGCTGCGCGACTGCGGTTTCCTGAACTTTGACGAACCGTTCAGAAACCTGCTCACGCAGGGCATGGTGCTGATGGACGGCGCAAAGATGTCCAAGTCCAAGGGCAACGTGGTTGATCCTACCGAGATGATCGCCCGTTACGGCGCAGATACCGTGCGTCTGTTCTGCCTCTTTGCCGCTCCGCCGGAACGCGATTTCGACTGGTCCGATACCGGCATCGAAGGTGCCAACCGCTTCGTCAAACGCATATGGCGCCTTGTGGAAGAACAGATGGACGTGCTTTCCGCCGTTGCTCCCTGCTCCTCCACCGCAGCCCATTGCAACAGCGACGAAGCAAAGGCCATCCGCAACAAGGAGCACACCGCCGCCAAGAAGGCCGGTGAAGATATCCACCACCGCTTCCAGTTCAACACCGCCATTGCGGCAGTCATGGAGCTGGTGAACGATCTCTACCTTGCCAAGGACAAACTGAGCGAAGACGAAAACGGCCGCGTTGTTCTCTCTTCTGCAGTTTCCACGGTACTGGCGCTCATGTCGCCCATTACTCCTCACCTGTGCGAAGAACTGTGGGATGCCATCGGCCACAAGACCAGACTGGCCTTTGCCCCTTGGCCTACCTACAGTGAAGAAGCCATGGTAAAGGATGTTGTCACCGTTGTGGTGCAGGTAAACGGCAAGGTCCGTGCACGGCTTGAAGTACCCGCCGATGCCGATCAGGAAGCCGTGAAGACGCTCGCCCTCAAGGATGAAAACGTTGCCAAGCATGTGGAAGACCTGACCGTTCGCAAGGTCATCGTCATTCCCGGGAAACTCGTGAATGTGGTTGCCAACTAGCAGAAACAGTGTTGTCGGCGTAGCCCGCCTTGTCCTTCTTGTTCTCACCGCAACGGTGCTGCTCTCCGGATGCGGCTATACGCTTGCGGGCAAGGAAAAGGGGATTTTCGGCAGCTCCAGTGCCACCGTCCGTATGGGAACGGTGGAAAACCCCACCATGTATGCATGGTTGCCGCCCAAACTCCGTTCGCTCATGCGCGACGAGATACACAAGCGCAATCTGGCACGGTGGGTGGATTCAAGCCCGTCAGACTACACCATGCGCATCGAGATCAAAGAATTCCGGCTGCGCAGCCACATGCAGAACACGGACGATGTGACGCTGATCTACTCCGCATCACTCGCCTTTGAAGCCATTGTCTACAGCGGTGCGAAAAACAACGTTGTGTGGCGGTCCGGAAAGGAATCGCTTTCCCGGACCTATGACGCAAAAAATGAACAGGAAGCAGGAACGGAACTCGCACAGCTCCTTGTCCAGCGTGTCTGCGACCGCATGAGGCACAACTTCTAGACCAACCGCGCGGATGGCCAATAGCGTATGGACCCCCGGCCACCCATCGTATATACATGGCCTGAAAGCTTCGTCTTTCAGGCCATTTTTCATGTCCCAACCTCAAGCACCACAAAGAGCCCATGTCCAGACCCGGATTCACCATCTGCACCTGCCCCGATGCACAGCTCATAAAGGACCACATAGAGTCCCTGCTCAACGCCAATCCTGCAGCCGATGGCCAATGGCAACGGCACGTCTACTGGGGAGATGACGGACTGCCTCCTGTCTTCTGGGATAACCTGACCCTGCAAGGTTTGTTTGCCTCACCCAAGTCTCTGGTTGTGCGCAACGCCCAGAATCTTTCCACCGATGACTGGAAAAAATTGAGTCAGGCTCTGGGCAG
>JBKEAK010000196.1:0-13429 GCA_047972125.1 Halodesulfovibrio sp. | reverse complement strand
GCCATGCGCCATGCGCGGGGCCACACTGTGGTGACGGCCTCCATAGACCGCATGGAATTCAAGGCTCCCGCCCATGTGGGCGAATTGCTCATTCTCAGGGCCAGCGTGAACATGGTGAGCTCACGTTCCATGGAAGTGGGGGTGCGCGTGGAGTCGGAAGACCTGCTCACCGGCGACGTGCGCCATGTGGCCTCTGCCTATCTTACCTTTGTGGCCATGGATGAGACCCGCAAGCCCACGCCTGCGCCGCCTCTTATTATGGAGTGCCTGACCCATCAGCGCAGAAACGAAGAGGCCATGCGCCGCCGTGAACTGCGTCAGGAAGAACGCCGCCGCGAAAAGCTTGCGCAGGAACGCATGGCCCATGAGGATGGCAGCGAGCCGGTCAGGACCAAGGAATTTTACTAACACCGCATGGATACACGTAAGGACACGCGACCGGGCATAGACCAGGCGGGTTCCCCCCAATCGCAGCAAGAGCATGCCGCAGAGCAGGGTGGCACGGCCCACGCCGTTGATCCTGTGTCTGTCGGGGGCGGGACAGTGGAGCCATCGATGGAACAATCGGTTGCCCGCAACGCCGCTGTAGTTTCCGGTGCCACGCTGGTGTCACGCGTGCTGGGGTTTGTGCGAGACTGTGTGGTGGCTTCCGTGCTGGGGGCCGGTCCGCTGGCGGATGCCTTTTTCATAGCCCTGCGCCTGCCCAACCTCATGCGCAGGCTGTTCGGCGAAGGCTCGCTTTCTCTCGCTCTTATCGGTGAATTTGCCCACACCCGGCAAAAGGACGGGGCCGATTCTGCCCATGCCATGGTACGGGCCTGTCTTGTGTGGCTGCTGATCATTCTTGGCGTGGTGTGCATTGCCGCCATGTACTGGTCCGGTCCGGTAACGGCCATGCTTGCGCCGGGCTTTCTGCATTCTCCCGAAATATTTGCGCGTACGGCCGATCTTGTGCGGCTGTGCTTTCCCTATGCGCTGCTTATCTGCATAACCGCCCTGTGCGGGGCCGTGCTGCAGGCGCGGGGGCATTTTCTTGCTCCGGCACTTGCCCCCTGCGTCTTCAACTGTTCCCTCATTGCCGGTGCCGCCGTGGCATGGGTTGCGGGCTGGCCCGTGCCGGAGACTCTTGGTGTGGCCCTGCTGGTTGCCGGAGTGCTGCAGATTGCATTGCAGCAGCCCTTTCTTGCACAGGCGGGTTTTCGCTGGCGTGGCGCATGGTCGCTGAAGGATGCAGGGGCAAAGCGGGTGGGCAGGCAGATGCTGCCTTCCGTTTTCGGGGCGGCGGTCTATCAGCTGAGCATAGTGCTGACCACCATGCTGGCCTCCTTGCTGCCTGAGGGCAGCATTTCCCACCTGTATTATGCCGACCGGCTGGTGCAGTTTCCGCTGGGCGTCTTCGGCGTGGCCGTGGGTACGGCGGCGTTGCCTGCGCTGGCAAGCCTTGCCGCGCGCGGTGAAACTGTGCAGTTCCGCACCGCGCTGGAAGATTCTCTGCGCCTTACCCTGTTCATCAGCCTGCCCGCTGCGGCGGGACTTGCCGGTATGGCCGAGCCCATCGTGAATATTCTTTTCGGCCGGGGTGCCTTTACGGATACCGCCGTGCAGCAGACCGTGCTTGCTCTGTGGGGCTATGCGCCGGGGCTGCCTGCCTTTGCGGCAACGCGTCCGCTTATTGCGGCCTTTCACGCCCGCCGCGATTCCGCAACACCGGTTGCTGCGGCTGTGGGCGGGCTTGCGGTTACGGTGGGTGGCGGTGCCGTGCTCATGCAGTTCATGGGCGTGGCCGGTCTGGCCCTTGCCGTTTCGCTGGGCTCGTGGGTCAATGTCATTCTTCTGTACCGGCTGTTTCTGCGCAGGGAACAGTGCGGGGGCTTCGGGTTCCGCTGGACTGCGGTCTATCTTCTGCTGAGTGCGGGGGTGTGGGGGGCTGCGGCTTTCAGTGCATTACGCTTTGGTGCATGGAGCCTTATAGCAATTCCTGTTATCATTGTATTCTACGCCGGGAGTGCTATGGTGTGCAGAAGTCCGGACATGTTGCTGCTGTTGCGGCGTACCTAGACTGTCCGAACTGCTTCCGGCCTGCCTGTTGCGTTCCGGAAGTGGCCGTATGAGCACCGATATGGCATTTGCGGCTTTTTTGCGTTGTGGGGGGGAGCAGCCCACCGGCGTTTTCCGCTCTCCGTATTTCCGTGTGGTATTGTCTGCGCAGTTTTTCGAAAGAGACGGTTCATGGTGAAACGATCAACGGGGATGGGGTTCAAGAGTCTGCAGGCCAAACTGGCCACTCTGGTGGTGGCTGTCTCTACGCTGGTATTGCTGTTGTTCAGCGCGTACGACTATGTTTCCGTGCGCCACCAGAAATACGTGGAGCTGGAAACCTTCACCCAGCAACTTGCGGCACGGGCCGCCCGTACCCTGCTCAGGCCGGTATGGAACGTGGACCTGAAGGCCGTGGAATCCATCATTGCCTCCGAGTTGGGCGATCGGCGGGTCTACGCCATGTTCGTGCTGGAGGATGACGGCCGCACCGTTTTCATAGGCGTCCGCAACGACGGCGCCCGCCTCACCTCCATTCCCGTGGATGAAACCCGCGACATGCTGCTCTATTCCGAAGAATTGAGCATGGACGGCCAGTATATAGGCTCCGTGCTGGTCATGGTAACGCCGGAGCACGTGCGCAAGGAACTGCTTGATCAGGTTATTGCCACGGGCGCGCGCACCATTGCCCTTGTCACCGTGCTTGGCTGCCTCATTCTGTATGTGGCCCGCCGCATCGTCATTCGTCCCCTCCAGCGTCTTTCCGACACCACGCGCAGCATTGCTGAAGACAAGATTTACATGGTGCGTGCCGAGAAGACGCATGATGATGAGATCGGCTCGCTTGTGGACAGCTTTAACGAGATGCTTGAACGCATCGAGGCACGCGACCAGATGCTGAACAACCGCAGAAAGCATCTGGAAGCGCTGGTGAGCGAGCGCACTGCCGAGCTGGAAGAGGCCCGGCGCAAGTCCGATGAGGCAAGCAAGGCCAAGAGCGAGTTCGTTGCCAACATGAGCCACGAACTGCGCACGCCCATGAACGCCATCATCGGCATGACCGACATAGCCGAAAAAACCAAACTCACTGCCAAGCAGCATGAATATCTCAAGATAATCAAGGCTTCTGCCCGCTCGTTACTGGGTATCGTCAACGACATTCTCGATATTTCCAAGATCGAGGCCCAGAAGCTGGAACTGGAAGTCATTCCCTTTGACCTGCGCAAAACCCTTGATGAAGTGACGGACCTGTTCGGCGACCGGGTTTCCGAAAAAGGCGTTGAGCTCGTGGCGGATGTGGATTCCGACGTGCCTAATTCCTTCCTCGGTGATCCGCTCAGGCTCAAGCAGGTGCTCATCAATCTGGTGACCAACGCCTTCAAGTTCACTGACAGGGGCGAGGTATACATCTCCATTTCCCTTGCTTCATTGGAACAGGGCGTGGCGGGGCTGGATTTCTTCGTGCGCGACACCGGCATTGGCATTGCGGCTGACAGGCAGGAACACCTGTTCGAAATGTTCACGCAGGCCGATGGCTCCACCACTCGCAGGTATGGGGGGACGGGGCTCGGGCTGGCCATTGCGCGAGAGCTGGTCTCCCTCATGGGCGGCGAGATCACTGTGGAAAGCGAAGAGGGCAAGGGCAGCATCTTCCGTTTTTCCGTGCCGTTGCGCCTCGCCGAGCGGCAGGAATCCCGCCAGTACGAACTGCCCCCGGAAATTTGGAAGCACCGCGTGCTGCTGGTGGAAGACAACCGCAGCAACCGTTCCGTCATAGAGCGGATGTTCGCATCCATGGGCATGCAGTGCGATTCGCTGGATGACGGAGCCGAGGCTCTGGCGGTGCTTGAAAAACAGGCGTCGCGCTACGGCCTGCTTTTGCTGGACTGGCGCCTGCCCGGCATGGACGGCCTGCAGGTTGTGGAGCGGTTGCTTGCCCAGAAGGTGGCCTTGCCGCCTGTTATGCTGATGACGGCCTTTGGCCGCGAATCCGAGGTGGAACGCGCCGAGGCGCTGGGGATACGGGCCTTCTTGCTGAAACCTGTGAAGATAGCATCTCTGCATCGCATCATTCTGGAAACATTTGGGTTTGCCGAACAGGGAGGCGATACCGCCCCCGAAGGTCTGGAAATGAAGGAATTCAAAGGCGTCAGAGCGTTGCTGGTGGAAGACAATATCATCAACCAGCATGTGGCCCGCGAGGTGCTCCAGAGTGAGGGCATGTCTGTGGATGTGGCTGAAACCGGACGTGTTGCGCTCGACCTGCTGGAAGAGCACACCTACGACGTCATTTTCATGGATCTGCAGATGCCGGTCATGGACGGCTTTGAGGCCACCCGTGCCATCCGTGCCATGCCCAAGTTCGATGCCGTGCCCATTATCGCCATGACGGCGCATGTGATGACGGAAGACAAGGCGCTCGCGCAGAGTGTGGGCATGAACGATTATATTACCAAGCCCATAGACAGGCTGTTGCTGTTCAGCGCCCTGCGCAAGTGGGTGGGGCCGCACCGCAGGCTGAATCCGGATGAAATGGTGACGGATAAATCTGCAAATGACGAACCTGTATCTGGAGAGTCCTCGAATTCCGGGCAGCCCTCCGGTGAACAGGCTATACGGGCTGCAGAACCGGCACCACAGGCCGCCGCAGCCGGCAATGGTTCAGGACACGGCAACGGACAGGCTGCCTCCGCCAAGGGCACGGGTGCCGCAACGCCCCAGAGCCTCAAGGATGTGATGACCATGCCAGAGGAGCAGATGCCCACATGCAGCGAAAAAGCCCCTCTGCCGAAGAGCCTGCCCGGTCTTGATATCGTGGAAGGCGTGCAGCGGGTAAGCGGCAAGGAATGGTTGTATCTGAAGATTCTGGAAGGATTTTTGGGGGCCTATTCCAATGCCATGGCGGATATGCGGGCTCTGCACGAGGCAGACGACAGGGAAGGGCTTTCGCGCAAGGCGCACACCATTGCCGGGGCTGCCGGAAATGTTTCCGCAAAGGAACTGCGGCTGAAGGCACTGGCTGTGGAGCAGGCTGCGGGTAAGGGCAGCGACGGGCTTTCCATTCTGCTGGACGGGATGGAGGCGGCGCTTGATGAGGCCTGCGATTCCATGCGCACGGTGGTGGATATGTGCTCCACCGAATAGCGCCGGAAAGAAGAAATAAGAAAAGCCCCGTATAACGGGGCTATCTTTTTGGATGGGGCGAATGATGGGGATTGAACCCACGACAACACGGGCCACAACCGTGTGCTCTACCAACTGAGCTACATCCGCCACAGGCAAGAACGGCTCTATACATGGACCACATGGAGTGGTCAAGCATATTTTCCATAACTCCAAAAAAGATTTGCTCCCTACTTCGCTGCAGCGTACAAGAGTGTGCTGGCAGCGGAGAGGGTTCCGCAATCCGAAGTGCCGGCCAGACAACACCCCAAAGGGAGTAGTATGGAAAAACTCGTCATCGAAGGCGGGAAACCGCTCAAGGGAACGATTAGGATAAGCGGCGCAAAGAATGCCGCACTGCCCATTCTCATGGGGTCCATCCTTCTGGATGAACCCACCACGTTTACCAATGTCCCCAATCTCAAGGACATTCGCACCACCATCAAGCTGCTCGATATTCTGGGCTGCCCCGCATCGTTTGAAAACAGCGTTGTGCGCACCCGTCCCTGCGAGCTGAAGCCCGAAGCCCCTTATGATCTGGTGAAGACCATGCGTGCCTCGGTGCTGTGCCTCGGGCCGCTGCTGGCCCGCCTTGGCTATGCAAAGGTGGCATACCCCGGCGGCTGCGCCATTGGCGCGCGTCCGGTAAACCTGCATCTTTCCGCGCTGGAACAGATGGGCGTGGAGTTCGATCTGGACTCCGGCTACATCATCGGCAAGGTTGATACCCTGCGCGGCGCGCATATCGTATTTGAAAAGGTCACCGTGGGCGGAACGGAAAACCTGCTCATGGCAGCCGCCCTTGCCGAAGGCGAAACCGTTCTCGAAAACGCTGCGCGCGAGCCTGAAGTGGTGGACCTTGCCAACTTCCTCATCGCCTGCGGTGCAAAGATCGAAGGCCACGGCACCAGCGTTATCCGCATTCAGGGTGTTTCGCGTCTGCACGGCTGCGAATACCCCGTCATGGCAGACCGCATTGAAGCGGGCACTTTCATGGTGGCAGCCGCCATCACCAAGGGCGACCTGCTGCTGGAACACTGCCCCTACGAAGCGCTGGACGCGGTCAATTCCAAGCTGCGCGAAATGGGTGTGGAAGTGACCAAGGAAGAAGGCGGTGTGCGTGTGCGCTATACCGGCACCCTCAATTCCGTGGACATTACCACCCAGCCCTATCCCGGATTCCCCACTGACATGCAGGCCCAGTTCATGGCCCTGATGTGCGTGGCAGATGGTTCCGGCATGGTGGAAGAAACCATCTTCGAAAACCGCTTCATGCACGTGCTCGAACTGGTGCGCATGGGCGCGGATGTCCGTCTTGTGGGCCGCACGGCACGCATCAAGGGCGGCCGCGAGCTGAATGGCGCGCCTGTCATGGCTTCCGACCTTCGTGCCAGCGCATCGCTGGTACTGGCGGGCCTTGCCGCTCAGGGCACCACCCATGTGCAGCGCATCTACCATCTGGACCGCGGCTATGAGCGTATTGAAGAAAAGCTCAATCCCGTGGGTGCCAGCATTGTGCGCATGCAGGAAATCGAAGAATAATCCGGGGCATTAGTGCGCCGTTTTTCCGAGTATTCAAAAGCCCCCGTCATGTCGGGGGCTTTTTTGCTGCCATGGCAATGGCTGGCCCTGTGCTGGTTTGCCGGAATATGGGGCACCCGCCACCCCCAGCCCGCCATTGTCGTGGCGCTGGCTGCCATGGGCATGTATCTGCGCTGGAGCATGCAGGGGCCCTCAGCTTCCCCAGCTGTGGCGGCTGATAGGCCAGTCCAGTCTATTCAGGCGATTCCCGATACCGCAGGCCCGCAAGCTGGCCCGGCATCGCAGAACCCCGGCTTTTCCTTTGCCTCATGGGCGCGGCCCATGGTGCCGCTTCTGCTTGCCCTGCTGGCTGTTGCGGCGGGATACGGGGCTGCCGTGCTGCGCACTACCGATGCTTCCGAGCTTCTTCCCGCCTTTGTGGAAGATCGCAAGCCCGTGGTGGTGACGGGCACGGTGCAGGCTGTGGAACCTGCACTGAACAACCGCCTGCAGATCATTCTGGACGATGTGTGGTGTGATACCGGCGAGGAGCAGGTGCCCCTTGCAGGGCGCATGGTCTGGACATGGGATTCCCCAGAACAGGTGGGCGGCATGGGTGAGGCTGCGCGTCCGGGGCCCGGGCAGCAGGTTTCCCTGCGCCAGCGGGTAAAGCCCGTTCGCGGCTTTCTGAACGAAGGCACGTGGGATAGCGGGCAATACTGGCGCGACAAGGGCGTGCTCTGGCGGGTGTGGACCCGTGGCAAGAAGAACGACCTGCGGATTTCCGGTGTTCCTTCCCGTATCTGGCAGTGGCGCGAGGCTGTTCGCATGCAGGTGATGGGGGTGCTTGCCCCGGTGCAGGATGCTTTGCGTGTCACTGCCGTGCAGGCAGGATTGGACGATCCTCCGGGTAGCGCTGCAGCCGGTTCGGGTTCCAGGTCCGGTTCGGACAATGACGACGGACTAGGCGATACAGACGATGACGGTACGGACGACCAGACCGGTTTTGCCATGGATTCGTGGCGTGTGCTGGTTCCGGAAAAAGGCAATCCCGCCTCCGTCATTCCGGCCCTGCTGTTTGGCGACAGGTTCTATCTGACCTACGAGCGCATGGATCAGCTCTCTCTGGCTGCCGTGTCGCATTCTCTGGCGCTTTCCGGCATGCATCTGGGTGTCATGGCAGGTTCGGGCTGGTGCCTTGCATGGATTGCGGGCTGGCTGTGGCCGGGGGTGTATCTGCGTCTGCCGCGGCCCAAGCTGGCTGTTCTGCTCGCAGCGCCGCTGGTGGCGGGCTATGTATGGCTGGGGGGCGGTTCGCCATCCCTGCTGCGTGCCGCGCTCATGTTTGCCTGCTGGGGTGTGCTGCTGTGGCGCAATAGGCCGCGCGTGTTGCTGGATGGTGTACTCATTGCGGTGATGCTGATCACCCTGTGGGACCCGCTTGCCCTGTTTGACCTGCGGTTGCAGCTTTCTGCGTTGGCCGTGCTTTCTCTGGCCCTGCTTTTGCCGGTGCTGCTGCCTGTGGCTCTCGATTGCGCTGAATGGCTGTGCAGAAAGCGCAACGGCGCTGCGGATGCCGCCGCGAGCACAGGGGAGGGCGCTTCTGCCGAAAACCCATCCCGTTTGGTGTCCCGTTTCATATCTCATGTGTGCATGGGCGCGGCAGGGCTGCTTGCGGCAAACCTGAGCATACAATTGGGCATGCTGCCCGTGGTACTCTGGAATTTTAATACCACCAGCTCATGGTTCCTGCTCAACCTGCTCTGGTTGCCTGTGCTCGGTTTCTGGGTGCTGCCGCTGTGTCTGGCAGGGCTGATTTTCAGCGCGTTCTGGGCTTCTGCGGCGGCCCTGTGGTTTCAGGCGGCCTTGGTGCCGGTTTCGTGGCTGTTTGGCGGTCTGGACTGGCTGCAGCAGGCCGGATGGCTGATTCCGCATGTGGCCATGCGTCCGCACTGGCTGAGCATGGCCGGATACTGGCTGCTGCTGGTGTGCTGCGCCTTCCGGTTCGGCGGTGTGGCAGAGCGCCATAAGCGGTTGCTCAAAGGTGGTATGGCGGCGGGGGCCGTGCTCCTGCTGCTGGCTCCGATCGGCCGCATGGTGACGGGTATGCAGGACGTGGTGACCCTGACCCTGCTCGACGTGGGGCAGGGGCAGTCCGTTCTCATCACCCTGCCGCATGAGCAGCGCATTCTGGTGGATGGCGGGGGATTCGGGCTTTCCGGCTTTGATACCGGCAAGTCCATCGTCACGCCTGCGCTGACGTGGCACATGCCGCCATCTCTGGCCCTTGTGGCCAATACCCATCCCGACACCGACCATTTGCAGGGGCTGTTTTACCCGCTGCGCTATTTTGACGTGGACCGTTTTGTGGTGAACGGCGACAAGCCTTCGCGGTCCAATGCCGCCCGTCTGCGTGAGGTAGAGAAGGGGGCAGGCGTGAAGCCGGAAACCGTTGCGGCGGGCGATGTGCTGTTCGAGCGTGAAGGGCTGCGCCTTGAGGTGTTGCATCCTCCCCACGACAAGGGGCGCGCCTCATCCAACAATGCCGCGCTGGTGCTGCGCCTTGTGCGCAACGGGCATGGTCTGGCGCTGCTCATGGGCGATCTTGAAAAGGAAGGCATAAACGCCCTGCTGGCTTCCGGGCGCGATCTGACTGCCGAAGTGCTGGTGCTGCCGCACCACGGTGCGAAGTCCAGCCTTGTGCCCCGTCTGTACGATGCCGTGCGTCCGCAGATTGCCCTTGCGGGAACCGGCTACCTCAATCACTGGAAGTTCCCTTCGCAGGCCGTTCGTGATGAACTGGCAAGGCAGGGCATCCCTCTCTATCATACGGCGGAACACGGTCAGGTGCGCATTGCATGGCATGATGACGGTGCACCGCAGATCTCCTCGTTTCTGCCTGCGCCCTGATTCCGCAAGAAGAATATTGCAGGCACAAAAAAAGGGAGCGGCGCCTTGAAGACGCCGTCCCGATACCAACCATCAGACACCCCGTAGTGTCACACACTTTCAAGGATTGCGAAGCCGCAGCTTCTCAGGGATTCTTGGCCATGGCCTGCGAAACGCGCAGTTTGAGTTCGGTAAGATCCACTGATTTCACGACATAGAAGTCCGCAGCGATGGATTTGAGATCGTGCTGGAAGCTGTCATACGCCGTGCTGAGAATGACCGGCAGGTCCTGATCCTTGCTGCGAATCTGTTGCAGCAGGTCAAGGCCGGAGATATCCGGTCCGAGCTTGATGTCGAGAATGACCACCCGCGGCGTTTCGCGGGCAATGACAGCAAGAATGTCTTCCTGTCCGTCCGAAGTCGCGACAGTATACCCTTCCGCCTCAAGCTCTTCCTGATACAGCATGCGGATATGCTTTTCGTCATCGACGACGAGGATTATCTTGCTGGACATGAACACCTCCACGATCGCCCGGTTTCGTCCGGTTCAGCGAGTGAGTCTGCAATGAGCATAACAACAGCAGCGGGACATCCCGGCAATTATTTTCGCTGGATACCATATAGTATTACAGGACAGGGAACGTGACAAGCGGCCACTGACAAATCCTTGAAAAAGTTGCACGAGTGCTCGCAGGTTGCCAATTGCGGGGATTCGCGTAAGTTGCCCTCACGGATGAGGCAGTGGCGCATCAGTCCGCTTCAGAACGCTGTCTGGCCTGCGCTGCCCCCTTCAACGAACCCTCAGTCAAATGGACGCATCATGTCTGAACAGACCTATGAACCAGCCCCGTACGGGGTGACTGTAACCCTCGAACCGGCAAACGAGACCCGCGTGATGCAGGTGAAGACCGTGCTGCAGATGCTCAACCAGCTGCAGATTCGTCCCACCACCGTGCTCGTTATCCGCGACGGCGGCTTGCTCACTCCGGACCTGAAGCTGCAGCATGGTGACAAGGTTACCGTGCGTACCGTGGTTTCCAGCGGCTAGAAGCGCATCGGACCGGCTTCCCATCACCACGGGAGCCGCATGAACCAAACCCCAAGGATGTTTTCATGAAATGCAAACGCTGCAAAGTGCCCGCAGTCGTCGCGCTGCCCAGCCATAACACGGGTTTCTGCGCCGAATGCTTCGACCTGTTCTTCACCCGTCAGGTTGAACGCGGCATTCACTCCGAAAAATTGTTCACCAAGGAAGACCGCATCCTCGTTGCCCTTTCCGGCGGCAAGGATTCGCTGGCCTGCATCCTCGTGCTCAAGCGCCTTGGTTACGACGTAACCGGCCTGCATATCGACCTCAGCATTCCCAACAGCTCGGAATTTGCCCGCGCCACTGTGGAGCGGTTCTGCGAGGAGCACGGCATTGCCCTTATCGTCAAGGAAATGGCCAAGGAAGGCCTTGCCATTCCCGATGTGAAGGCACGGCTCAACCGTCCCATCTGTTCTGCCTGCGGCAAGATCAAGCGCTACTTCTTCAACAAGGTTGCACTGGACGAAAAGTACACCGTGCTGGCCACCGGCCATAACCTTGATGACGAAATCGCCCGCTTGTTCTCCAACGTGCTGCGCTGGGACGTGGGCTACCTGAGCGATCAGGGCCCCATGCTGGAAGCAGAGAACGGGTTTGCCCGCAAGGTGAAGCCCCTGTTCCGCCTTTCCGAGTTTGAGACGGCCAACTGGTCCTTCCTGCAGGGTATTCCCTACCATTACGCCCCCTGTCCCTATTCCAAGGGTGCCAGCTTCACCTCCTACAAGAAGCTGTGGGCCGATCTGGAAGAAGAAATGCCCGGCCGCAAGCTCGCCTTCTATCTCGGGTTCCTCGAGAAGGGTAAGGCACCCTTCCAGCGGCAGGAGGCCCTTACCGGCGACTCTCTCGCCCCTTGTACCTCCTGTGGCTATCCTACCTCCGCAGAAATCTGTGGTGTGTGTCGCATCAAGGATGCCGTGGCGGAGCGGAAGTAGCCGGATACTTAGTCATACGATTAAAAGAAGGGCAGGGCTGCATGAGCAGTCCTGCCTTCTTGTTTGGGGATATGGTGCAACGGGATTGCTTCTGGAATTCGTTTATATTCCATTGACCTGTTGGGTAAACCGCTCATGCGCCGCGTAGTAAGATTCGGGGATTAAAGCGAAGGTGGCTTTCCAAACTTTGCATAGCGCAGTAGCCCGATTAGCAAAAATACACCTCCCTGTACCCCGAGTAGAATAATGTCTCCACCTGCAAGCCAGGAAAGCACTGCGGCAAGTCCGTACAGAACTTCCATTACCGCCCGCTTATAACGCTTTTTTCGGGTCTTCCCGAAGCGAGCGTCAAGGAACCTAGAAAACAGGAAGAGCAGGAGGACAAGCAGCGTAAAAAGCAGGTATGGAAAATATTCATATATAAACAGACTATTCAAGCATATCTCCTTCCCATTCTGCTCTATGCGCACCTATTATAGCTGCGTCCGTTTTGAGCTGTGTTATCGCTTTTTTCACAACAGGAACCTCCTTGGCTACACCACTTATTGTCCCTGAAATAAATCCTGTTCCTCCACCAATTACAGCACCAGTCCCTCCTCCCGATACAAAGCCTCGTCCGGCGCCTATGACTGTACTCGCTAACTGGTTCTTTAAGATTCTTGAGGCAGGATTATTCCAAAGAGTATCCTTTTCAGAGTTGGCAGCCTCTCCCTCTAAACCCCACGGGTCAATGCAGTTCACCGGATCATCCACACAGTAATCCCACAGATCGCCATCGCCGCGTGTGTCGCGGGCGGGCCAAAGTAGATAGGGCGGCGGTAAAGCGGCCCAGTTCGGGGGGGTAGTCGCGGTAGCCGAAGCGGATGAGTCCCGTGTGGCAGGAATATCTCAGCGCTTAGAGATTAAGGCACCCATTCTCCTCTGATTGAGAGGTAGACGTTGCTTCTCTTTTCTAAAAATGTCGGATCAGGCTCCAAGACTTCCATTTGGATAGTTACTGTTTCATACTTATCTGCGTAAGGCATCCAGAATGGAAAGAGGCTCTCTCTCCAAAAATTTTTTTGTGGAATTCTCCCCCCTCTCCAGCCTCGACTTGATGTAACAACATTAGATTCTATAATTTTTCCATTATGATAAACAGTATATTTTATCGTCCCTTTAAATTCAGCCTGCACAGAATCATATGTTATATGCACATTGTTTATATTGCAGTTAGCAAACACACCGTATCTGAACACCTTATTCGAATGTATCGTTGCATTAGCAGTTGAGCCTTTTCTTGTTAGATCAAGATTTCCTTTCCAAATTTCGTCGTACATATCATCTCTACAGGAATTAATAAGAGCAAGTGTATCTCTTGGTATTATTTGCCTATAAAATAATGCAAACGAAAGTAATGCAGCGACACATATAGCGATTTTTATTTTATTATTATTCATCATATTTGCTTATGAGGCCTCCCTTTAGCAGGGAGGCCTGTATTGTTATTATTCAGCGCTTCGTTCCTTCTCAATTTCGCGCTTAATCTCTGGACTATCTTTCAATATATCATAGTTCTCGCGCAGCCTATCGGCATAATCTTGGCAATTATTGGTAAAGAGATCGTATTTCCCCTGCCTTGTTATTTGGGCAGAATCCCGCATGATGGAGTCATCGTACTGCTTGGAATCCATACGATAATCGTCTTTTCTTCTGGTCTCTTTAGTCATTGGCCGTCTTTCCCATGACCAAGATCCCCTCCCTTTTCATCCTCCGCACACCCCTGCTCATGATGCAGCTGCAGGTTGTACTCGCCGGGATT
>JBKEAK010000195.1:0-10226 GCA_047972125.1 Halodesulfovibrio sp. | reverse complement strand
GCAAGACGGTAGCTGGTACCTTCTGCGGGCGTGGCTTCGAGGTTGTAGAGGTTGCCGGTTTCTTCCTGATAGCGGGAAGTGAGATCACGCAGATGGTTCAGCATGCGCTGCATGAATCGGATGCCGGACTCGGTTTCTATGCCCTTGCCCAGCAGGTTGAGACAGGCTTCGTGCCCGCCCACAAGACCGATGGTGGAGAAGTGGGCGCGGAAGCCGATCTTCAGGTACCGTGCAGACCACGGGAACATGCCGCGATCAAAGTTTTCCTGCACCATCTTGCGCTTGAACTCCAAGGATTCCTTGGCCAGTTCCGCGTACTCGGTCACCAGATCAAGGAAGTCCTCTTCCCCTTCGGCAAGGTAGGCCAGCTTGGGCAGGTTGAGCGTAACCACGCCTATGGAGCCGGTCAGGTCGCCCGCGCCGAACAGGCCGCCGGTCTTCTTACGCAGCTCGCGCAGGTCCATCTGCAGTCGGCAGCACATGGAGCGCACGTCTTCCGGATTGAGGTCGGAGTTGATGAAGTTCTGGAAATAGGGAACCCCGTACTTTGCGGTGAGCTGCATGAGCAGATCGCCGATCTCCGAATCCCACGGAAAATCCTTGGTCACGTTGTACGTGGGAATGGGGAAGGAGAAAATACGGCCATCGTGGTCACCCGCCAGCATTACTTCGAGGAAGGCCTTGTTGATCATGGCCATTTCTTCGCCGTATTCGCCGTAGGTGGAATCCAGATACTTGCCGCCGATGATGACGGGTTCGTTGGCAATGTGCTTGGGCGCAACAAGGTCCAGCGTCAGGTTGGTGAAGGGGCTCTGCCCGCCCCAACGCGACGTGGTGTTCAGGTTGAAGATGAACTTCTGAATGGCCTGACGCACCTGCTTGTAGTTGAGGCCGTCGTTGCGCACAAAGGGGGCAAGATAGGTATCCACGTTGTTGAACGCCTGCGCACCGGCCCATTCGTTCTGCAACGTACCGAGGAAGTTGATCATCTGCCCCAGCGCGGTATCCATGTGCTTGGCAGGTCCGGCGCTTGCGCGTCCGTCGAGATTAAAGCCTTCAAGCAGCAGGTCGCGCAGGCTCCAGCCGGCACAGTAACCGGCCAGACCGAAGGAAAGATCGTGGATGTGGAAATAGCCATGCTCATGCGCCTGACGGATTTCCACAGGGTACTTTTCAAGAGCGTACTTGGCCTGCAGGGTGCCGGAAAGGTGCAGCATCAACCCCTGGAAGGAATGCGTCATGTTCGCGTTCTCGTGAACGCGCCAGTCGGCCTTGTCCAGATAGTTGTCGATGGTTTCCTTGATATCGAGATAGGCGGCGGTCTGCTCGCGCAGCTGGCGGCGCTGTTCACGGTATATGATATACCGCTTGGCCACATGATAGAGGCGGGACTCCATGAGTACCTGTTCCACCATGTCCTGCACCTGCTCCTGCGGTGCTATTTCCGTGTCTGCAAGCTTCTGCTCCACCTTGCGCGCCATGCGGCGGGCAAGGAGTGGGTCCTTAATGCCGCTGGCCTTCAGGGCTTTCAGAATGGCTTGCGAAATCCGGTCTATGGACCAGGTTTCCAGACACCCGTCCCGTTTCAATATCTGTTTCGGCATGGGATCTCCTCGGTGGTACGTAGCGCTGCAACTTCAAAGTAAACCCTTCGGGAACATAGCTTCTTGCCTCTTCCACGTCCTCGTCCGTAAGGATCGGCACGTGGGTAAGGCGGAACAGAAACGCCTGCGGATGCTTCTTTGCCATGGCAAAGATGGCTTCCAGATTGCGTTTCGCTTCCTCCGGCTGCGTGGTGCCGCCGGTAAGCTGGGGATATTTGCGATAGGGCCCCTTCACGTCCACCGCGAAGAGGTCCACAAGATTTTGTGCGAGCAGCGACTCCACCACCTCGGGATGCATGCCGTTGGTGTCGAGCTTAACGGGCATGTTCAGGGCATGCAGGTCACGGATAAGGCCATCGAGTCCGGCAACGGTGGTAGCCTCGCCGCCGGTAATGACAACGCCGTCAATCCAGCGTTGGCGGGCCTTGAGATACCCCTCAATCTCCTTGCGGGGGTAAACGGGCATGGTTTCGGAATGCCAGGCGAGCATGTAGTTGTGGCAGGTGGGGCAGCGCATGTTGCAGCCGCCGAGGAATATTACACGGGAGTTCATGCCGGGCCAGTCGCAAAGACTCACTCGTTCAAAGCCGAAAATAGAATCCCATGCAGATGCCGACACAGTGTTTTCCTTGTAGCCTGAATGGGTTGCGGGCAAGTTTCAATAACAGGGCCGACTTGTTACAGCCGGCTACTTGCTCATTCAACCCTTTTGTATTACTGGCGATATTTCCCTAGATATTATCTAGCAAAAATATAAATTTCCAAATCCCACTAGAAATGGACTCTAGCCAATGGAGAATTTTTTGTACAGTCCCAGTCTGACAATATTGCCTTCTTGACACCCGCTGAGGGCCGGAACACCAGAGGAAACATTAAGAAAAAAAATTCCCGCAGCCATGGTCGGAATGCCCATTCCCCTCCTTTTCACAGGGAAAAAACTGTGGAAAACTCCCTAACCTCGCATACCCCGCAGCCCCATGGCGAAAGTGGGTTTTTTGATAAAATAAATAGCCATTAATTCAGCCATATACATTGTGCAAAACAAGAAGGCTACATATTCGCTTCTGCAAATGCACTGTGGAATAGTCTGTGCTTTTTTACACAAGCTGTAAGCCTTCTATGCGGCAGGCAGAGTTTGTCAAACGCCTTTGCACAGGGTACACAGAAAAACGGTACCAAAGGTCCCCGCATATACAGCCTTTCCCCATTTACAGGCAGTGATGCACATGCCGATGTAACCATCGGGAACCCTGAACACCGTGGGGGCCTTGTCTGCCCGGACCGGATAACGACAGAAGGGAGTCGCCATGCGCACATATATATTTCTGCCCCCGCTCAAGAGCATGACCGGCGGTGTAGCCGTTCTGCATCAGGTGGCACGGCACCTCTTTTCCGGCGGCTTTGACGTGCAGGTTGTCCCCCGCGAGGCAGGCACTCCCCTGCCGGAAGGGGTTCCCGTCTGCCAGTGGCAGAACCTTGCCCTGACCCCGGATGATGTGTGGATGGTGCCGGAAGGCTGGGTCAACGCGCTCATGCCCGGCCTGCAGGCCAAGGCCCGCAACGTGGTGTATGTGCAGAACTGGTCGTATCTGCTCTCTGCCCTGCCGGAAGGCGTGCATTGGCCGCAGCTTGATGTCTCCTTTCTCAATGTCTCCGAACCGGTGGCATGGTTCACGCAGCAGGTTACGGGCCGCAGCGGCCCTGTGCTGCGCCCCGGCATTGATACCACCCTGTTCTCCCCGCCCGAGGAGAACGAGGCAGGAACAACGCCCGTGCCTACCATTGCGTGGATGCCCCGCAAGAACAAGGCGCTGGCGGTGCGCATACGCGAAACATTCGAGGCCCGCAGAGCCCTGCTCGGCAAGCAGCCCGCCCGCTGGGTAGAAATTCACGGCATGTCGCCGCAGCAGGTTGCCGAAGCCCTTCGCAATGCCCATATATTTCTTGCGACCGGCTTTCCCGAAGGCTGCCCCCTGCCCCCGCTTGAGGCACTTGCCTCCGGCTGCATAGTGACCGGATTCTCCGGCATGGGCGTCTGGGATTACATGCGGCAGGCCATGCCCGCAAAGCTTGGCGGCCATGCACCATGGTGGCCGCAGCGCGAGGTGTTGTGGCAGGGCAATTCGCTGGTCGTTGCCGATGCCGATGTGCCCGCCGCAGCCAACGCGCTGGAGCTTGCCGCCGCATGGCTTGAGACCGGCTCACCCGAGCTGGCGGAGTTGCGGAAGAACAGTGCTGCGACGGTTGCGGAGTATACTGTGGAAAAGCAGCGGGAAGCGGTGATGGCGTTGTGGCGGGAGATGGAGAGGGGGACGATATTTTAGGGATAAAGAATAGAACTTAACTTAATGACGAGTTCTATCTTGGGCGGCCGTCCATCGGACCATATTACGTACTGGCTTGGTTTCCCCGTTGCTGCCTCCGGCGGCCAGAGAGGCCTCAGCCGGGGCGTGCCGCCCCTCAGCAAGGCCCCTCTGGACTCCCCTGCCTCGCCCCTGCTTACCGCGACATGACGGTCTGATCCTGCCGTGAATGCGAAGCGCATTCAATCGGCCTCAAGAGAGTATCCGTTGGGATTTCCCCACACCCCACACTTTGCTGAAAGAAATCTTCGAGAGAATCAGATAATTACACACCATAAGTTTGTTTACAAAACGTGGAGTTCGAAGACTCACTTAGCGGCTAAAAGTCCGGAAGCGGCAACGGGCCGAACGAATCAGAACGCAATGTAGTCGGTGAAAACCCTACCAAGTAGCAACCAACAATCCTATCAATTCACTACACACAACCATGTCCAAAAAAAAGAACACCACTCCGGCTCCGGAACCTGAATCCCTTAACCTGCCCCGCACCGGCGTGGAATCCCACGCGCATCTTGATCTGG
Source organism: Halodesulfovibrio sp. (assembly GCA_047972125.1). GTDB lineage: Bacteria > Desulfobacterota > Desulfovibrionia > Desulfovibrionales > Desulfovibrionaceae > Halodesulfovibrio. The sequence goes on along the minus strand of JBKEAK010000195.1, from coordinate 5,738 downwards.
ATGCCTACGCCGAAGACCTGCCGCAGGTGCTCGACCGCGCCCGCAGGTCCGGCCTGCGCCACATGGGCAACGTGTTCCTCGGACCGGAAGCCTATTACGCAAAGCGCGACCTGTTCACCGGCAGCGATGACATATTCTTTCTGCTCGGCCTGCACCCCTGCGATGCTGACAAGTGCACGCCCGACGCCGTAGCCGCCATGAAGGAAGCTTTTCTGAACGATCCGCGCCTCAAGGCCGTGGGCGAAATCGGCCTAGACTACTACTGGGACGATCATCCGCGCGAACTGCAGCAGCACACCTTCTGCATGCAGCTTTCCATGGCCCGCGAGCTGGAACGCCCCGTGGTCATCCATTCCCGCGATTCCAATGACGATGTCATCCGCATTCTGGAAGAACGCGGATTCAAGGGCTATCCCCTGCTGTGGCACTGCTTCGGCGCAGACATGGGCCTTGCCGAGCGCATCATTGCCAACGGCTGGCACATCTCCATCCCCGGCCCCGTGAGCTACCCCAAAAACGTGGAACTGCGCGAAGCACTTTCCGTCATTCCGGAAGACCGCCTGCTGCTGGAAACAGACTGCCCCTATCTCTCGCCCCAGCCGTATCGCGGCAAGCGCAACGAACCGGCCTACATCGTTTTCACGGCGCAGACCGTGGCGCAGGAACTGGGCCAGCCCGTGGAAGAACTCTGGACCCGCTGCGGCGAAAACGCCGCGCGCTTCTTCGGGCTCTCACCGGCTCATTGCCCCGCAAACAGGGAGCACCCATGCCCACCACAGGCCACCCAGCAAAACACGCACGTCTTTCCGCCCCCATTTCGGAGGCGGAAAGGCATTTGCTGACGGATGAAGGGATACGCCTATGGAACCAAGGCGCGTGGTTTGCCTGCCATGAGGCATTTGAAGCCCTGTGGCTGGCGGAACCCGCACCCCACAGGGACGTATACAAGGCACTGGTACAGGTGGCGGCCGCAATGCATCACGCAGAACGCGGCAACAACGCCGGAGCAGCGCGGCTTTTCAACAGGGCATGCCACCTGCTGCACACGCGCAGTGCGTCCGCAGATGCGGCCACAGGCATGGACCTTGTTCCGGTTCTGCACTGGCTGCAGAGCGTGCTACCGGAACTCGAGCACGCCGCTGCAACAACTCCTCCCCCGCCATGCAGGTTGCAACGCCTGTAACAGACACGTGCCTCACACGGCATCTGCCCGTTCCGCCGCACATGACATTTCTCCGGCCTGTCAGCCGCCACCCGCAAGAGTAGTATCCGCCCCAAAAAAAGCGGCATATGTCACGCCATCTGCAAGTTATAATTAGCTGTAAGCTGCAGGCGTGCTATATCTGGGATACATCGCTGGATTTCGCTTATTCTTACGCGGGAGAAGATCATGAAGAGAGTATTCATCGCTGAAGACGACATCGTCACGCGCACGCTCATATCGGAACAGGTAAAATCTTTCGGCTATGCGGTCACGTCCTTCGAAGACGGCGTTTCTGTTTTCGAAGCGCTCAGCAACAACCCCGACGGTGCGGACCTGCTCATCACAGACGTGCGCATGCCCGGCATGGACGGCATTGAACTCATCGCCAGACTACGCAAAATGGAGCAGTTTTCCGGTTTTCCCATAATCATCATGTCCGGGGTAGTTGGCGTGAAGGACATATCCGAACTGCTCAAGAACGGTGCAAGCCGCTTTCTTGCCAAGCCCATAGACCCTGACGATCTGAGCGAAAACATCAGCAAGGCACTCTCCGTGCCGCATTTTGTCTGAAATCAACTGATTTAAATCAACTGGCTGAAGTCGACCAGCCGAAATCAACTGGCCAAATCAACTGGCTGCCAGTTCTTTCAGCCTTCTGATGCGCTCCACCACCGGCGGGTGCGAATAGTGCAGAAACACCGCAAACGGATGTGGCGTGAGATTGGAAAGATTGGATACGGAAAGACGCTTCAGGGCGGAGGCCAAGGCTTCCGCCTTTTTCGTGGTCTGTGCGGCAAAGGCGTCCGCCTCGAATTCATAGGCACGCGAACGCACGTTGGCCCACAGCCCCATCAGCAGAGAGACGGGCGTATACAGAAAACCGAAGAACACAATGCCCGCGTGCGTGCTCATTCTGTCCATGCCGAAGGCGTCGAACATGGGGCCATACCCGAGCACGAAAGAAAGCAGCAGAAAAGTCACCCCGGTGCGCAGTATACCCGCCACCATCATGCGGTGCACGTGGCGCAGCTTGCAATGCCCCACCTCGTGCGCCACCACGCCCACGATCTCTTCTTCCGTCATGGAATCCACTAGCGTATCAAACAGGGCTATGCGCTTCTTTTTGCCAAAGCCCGTGAAAAAGGCATTACCCTTGCCGGAGCGCTTGGAACCGTCCATCACAAACAGGCCGGACACGGCAAAACCCGCCGAACGCACATATTCTTCAATGGCGCTGCGCAGCCCGCCCTCAGGCAGCGGGGTGAACTTGTTGAAAAGCGGCAGAATAAGCACAGGCGCCACATACTGTACCACCAGCATCACAGCCACGGTGAACAGCCATGCAGTGAGCCATGCCCAACTGCCCAGCGCATCAAAAAACCACAAAACACCCGCCAGTAACGGCGCGCCTATGCACACGGCAAGCACTGCGCCCTTTATCCGGTCGCGGATAAACAGAGCAGGCGTGGTACGGTTAAAGCCGAAACGCTCTTCAAGCACAAAGGTCCGGTATATCGCCGCAGGCATGGAAACAAGGGAATTGACCAGCCCGAGCAGGCCGAAGAACACCAGTCCCCGCAGTATGGGATGCTCAACAACGCGCATGGCTGCGACATCCAGCCAGTTGAAGGCACCGGCCAGAATGGCAACCACAAGCAGCACGGTCCCCGCCGTTTCCGTTATCATATCGAACCGGACATTAGCGCGTGTATACGCCTGCGAGCGCGCATAGGCCTCTTCATCAGCCACGTCGCGAAACTCCGCAGGCAGGGCGGCATCCGATGAATTCAGTTTACGCAGGGTAAGCAGCGAGGCAACGGCCTCAAGCCCCCACGCCAGCAGCAGAAACACCCACACAAGAATCAGGCATATATTCATCGGTTGAAGCACCTTGTCATTCCTGTACAATAGACAGTAACGCGGCATGCAGCCGCCGCATCTTCCCGCCAACACTTGCGATTCTGCCACAGGCAGATGCAGGAAGCCAGCCCCGTGCGAATGCCGAACCACATAGGGGTAGTCACGGCTTGCTCAGAACGCGTTTTTTTCTTATGTCTGTTCACTCAGTTCAAAGAACAAAATATTACAGCGCAGCAGACAGGGTTACCCACATATTCCCTGTGCATCAAACTCCAGCGATACGAGGAACGTTCATGAAACCCGTAGAAATCAAAAAAGATATTTTCTGGGTGGGAGCCGTAGACTACGTCAGCCGCGACTTCCACGGCTACTCCCTTTCCCCGCAGGGCACCACCTACAACGCCTATGTCGTCAAGGACGAAAAGACCGTCCTTTTTGACAATGTGAAGGAAGGCTTCCTTTCCACCCTGCTGTGCCGCCTGTCTCAGGTGGTCGAGCCCGAGAAGATCGACTACATCGTCTGCAACCACCTCGAACCCGACCATGCAGGCTGCCTGCCCGAGCTCATCAAGCTGTGCAAGCCCGAAAAAATTTACTGCTCGCCCATGGGCAAGCGCTCCATGGAAGCCCACTTCGATATCGAAGGCTGGCCCGTGGAAGTGGTGAAGACCGGCGATTCCATCAACATCGGCTCCCGCGACATCCACTTTGTGGAAACCCGCATGCTGCACTGGCCGGATTCCATGGTCTCCTACATTCCGCAGGACAAGCTGCTCGTCTGCAACGATGCCTTCGGCCAGAACATCGCCTCCACCGAACGCTACGCCGATGAAGTGGACCGCGCCGTGCTTGAGCACGCCATGACCGAATACTACCACAACATCGTGCTGCCCTTCTCGCCCATCGTCATCAAGACGCTGGACCTGATCGCAGAAATGAAGCTCGATATCGACATGCTCGCTCCCGACCACGGCCTCATTTTCCGCGGCGACGACGTGCAGTGGTGCCTGAACAAGTACCGCGAGTTCGCAGAGCAGAGCTGGCAGAAGCGCGCCGTAATCGTATATGACACCATGTGGCATTCCACCGAAAAGATGGCCTATGCCGTTGCCAGCGGTCTGGAATCCGAAGGCGTGCCCTGCCGCATCATGTGGCTTAAGTCCGACCACCACAGCGCCGTGATGACCGAACTTTCCCGCTGCGGCGCAGTGATCTTCGGCTCGCCCACCCACAACAACGGCATTCTGCCCAACGTGGCAAAAATGCTCACCTACATGAAGGGCCTGCGTCCCCAGAACAAGATCGGCGGCGCGTTCGGCTCCTTCGGCTGGTCCGGCGAGTGCGTGAAGCAGCTCACCGAATGGATCGGCGACATGGGCTTTGAAATGCCTGTTGAAGGCGTGAAGGTGAAGCACGTGCCCAAGCACGACACCTATCAGGACTGCTACAACATGGGCGTTGAAATCGCCAAGGCCCTGAAGGAAAAGTGCGGCGAATAAGCCACACCATCCGAATGAAATAAAGCGCCCCCGTCTGCCAGTGCAGACGGGGGCGTTTTTCTTTCCATCCCATGAAAAAACCGGAAGCACCTTCGCGCTTCCGGTTCTTAATACGAACTAGCGGCCCTTACGCCTTCCAGCCCACGGGCATGACCATCATGGGATGATGGTTCGGGGGCAGGTCGAGCATGTCCATAAGCTCTTCTTCCTTGAAGCCGCCCACGCAGGTGGTGCCAAGGCCAAGCGCCTCGCACTGCAGGTAGCAGTTCTGCGACATGTGGCCCGCTTCAAAAAAGGCATAGGCCACACCGCGCTCGCCGAACTTCTGCTGAATGCGCTCAAAGCTGGCGGTGATTATCAGAATGGCCGGTGCGGACTCCATCCAGTCCTGCTCAAGGCATATTTCCGCCACTTCGGCACGAGCATCGCCTTCCTGCACTTCTTCCAGCGAATGGCTGAGCGGCTGGTAGTGATACACACCCGGCTCAAGCCCATCCACATCGCCTGCCACCACATAGACTTCCATGGGGTAGATGGCAGCGTGCGAGGGCACGGTGCGGCGGTTCCACGGGCCTTCTTCGCTCACGCCGTATACGGCCCAGAGAAGCTGCCCGAGGGAATCGGGGGTAAGCGGTTCCTCTGCGTATTCACGCACGGAACGGCGGTTTGCCAGTGCGGTCTCAACGGAAAGCGGACCTTCCATCATCGGTTCTGGGAACTGCATACTGTCCTTCCTTGAAGGGAATAAAATATAACGAAGCCGGTACGGCACCCGGACGCGATGGTTCAACCCGCTGTCGTGGGGTGGAGGGGAGATCATCTCCCCTCCCCGCCGGAGGCATCTTCAAATACGGTTATTACTTCTGGCCGCGAATCTTATCGAGCAGCGCAGTGGTGGAGAATCCACCCAGCAGGGGCAGACTCAGCACTGTGCCACCGTCCGCTTCCACAATATCACGTCCCACAATCCTGTCCACGGACCAGTCGCCGCCTTTTACCAGCACCTGCGGGCGCACGGCCTTGATCAGTTCGTATGGGGTGGGCTCGTCGAACTCGGCCACAAAATCCACGCTGGCAAGATGCGCCAGCACATAGGCCCGGACGGGAAAAGGATTCACCGGTCTGTCGTCGCCCTTGCCCAGACTGCGCACGGATGCATCGCTGTTCAGCCCCAG
>JBKEAK010000194.1:0-3432 GCA_047972125.1 Halodesulfovibrio sp. | reverse complement strand
GCACATTTCAACACCCTGCCGTTTATCCAAATAACTTGAGTTTTCCACGGTTGCTACGCTCATTTTCTCGTGATGCGTGAGCTATTCCTGTTGACCGTGATACAAGTTGTCTGGATGTTCGTTGGGGAATATCAATCGCTATACAAGGCTTTTGGGGTGTGGAGACTGTTTTTTATTTTGTTATTATCATTTAGGTGGTTATGGTCATTGAGAGATGTGTGGTTTAGTTGTGGTGTGAGTGTGAAAATATTCATTTTTAATGTACTGATGATCTTGAAAGTAGGTTGAGTACCAGAACGCCACTAAGAATTAAAGACATGCCTATTATTGCCCAGAAGTCTAATTTTTGTTCAAACAAAATCCACCCAATTAGAGAAACAATGAGTATCCCAAGCCCTGACCATACAGCATAAACAATTCCTAGCGGCATTGTTTTTAACGTTAAAGAGAGACAATAGAAAGAAACTCCATATCCAATGAACACAAAAAATGAAGGAATGAGTTTGGTAAATCCTTCGTTGATTTTAAGGCATGACGTTGCAATGACCTCGCCAAATACAGCAATGCATAATAATATCCAGTTGTTCATATTTTTCCCTTGTTTTGTGTGAATAGAATAATGATGGTAGCATGAATTTTTTAAAATTACAGACTTGTATTTCAAAAAAAACTGTGCGCAACGAAAGGGAGTGATGTCATCGCTTGTGATCCTCAGTCGCAAAAGTTCACACGGATAGCCTGTGGTGTAAAAGTTTGTGTGAGCCTATGAGGGTGCCTTCGGGGCAAATTTGTAAGTTGGTTTGAATTGGAAATATTTCTTACCCCTGCTCTTCCCTTATTGGGACCGTAATCCTTTGCGAAAAGCCAATAATTATGGGGTGGCGTGGACTCGGCAGAGCCCTTTCACGCAGGCGACAGGGGTTCAAATCCCCTTGGGGACGCCACAGGAAAAATAGCCGCTATTGAAAGATGGCGGCTTTTTTCGTTGTTGCGTCTTCCCTCTTGCGTCCCGGTGGCCCAACTCTGTATTGTTCCCCTGTATTGCCCGTATGCCGACAGGCGGCAGGGGCGTTGACCTGTTACGCGATAGAGGAAGGAACATGTCCGAATTTGCCAATGTCACTGTGATCAAGAAGGCGAATGTGTACTTTGATGGAAAGGTGACCAGTCGCAAGATCGTGTTCGCGGACGGGTCGTTCAAGACGCTGGGAATAATGTCGCCCGGTGAGTACAAGTTCGATACGCGTCAGGCCGAGGTGATGGAGATTCTGCAAGGCACCATGCATGTACTGCTGCCCGGTGAAACCGATTGGCGCACTGTGCAGGCCGGAGAAAGCTTTGATGTGCCCGCCGATTCAGACTTCCGTCTGGTGGTGGAAACCATGGTGGATTACTGCTGCTCGTATCTCGACTAGACCCGGCAGCCGGAAAATCAAGAGGCCCCGTGCATGCTTAGGTGTGCGCGGGGCCTTCGTTTTTGCGTTATGCGGCGGAGCAGGTTTTTTGGGCAGGCAGGATGGCCAGCAGGGATTCTTCCTGCCGTATGATCTCGCAGGCCAGCTTGATGAAGCAGTTTGAGCCCCTGTTCATGTTCTCGCCTTTCGCCACATAGATATTTGCCATGGGCAGCGGCGGGTAGCCCTCCTGCGGGCCCAGAATCAGTGCGTTGGGCGGCAGAGAAATGGGCGTGAGGGCGGCCACGGCCGTACCTGCCGCAATGGCGGCGTGCAGGCTGGCAAGCGAGGGGCTGGAGTAGGCGATGCGGTAGGCAAGGCCTGCGGCATTCAGGGCTTCTGTGGCGTGGTGTCGGTAGGAACAGCCTTGGGAGTATACTGCCAGCGGGATGGGCGAATCCTTGTGCACGAGATGCCCGGCAGAGGAAACCCACAGCAGCGGCGTGTGCGCGATGATCTCCGTTCCCGGAAACAGGTGTGTCGAGATGTTGATGAAGAAGTCCAGTTCTCCTTCCGCCACCATACGTTTCAGTTCACCACCGTTGTCTGTCCACACCTCAACCTGCATGGCCGGATAATACTCGGCAAATCGTTTGAGGATGGTAGGGAAGCAACGCATGGAAAGTTCGTCAGATGTGCCCACCCGCACGAGCCCGGTCAGTTCCGGCGTGCGCACGGCGGCAATGGCCTCATCATGCGCTTTGAGAATGCGTCGGGCGTGGGGCAGAAAGGTATCCCCCACGCTGGTCAGGCGCACCACGCGGCCGCTGCGGTCGAACAGCTGAACGCCCAGATCGCCTTCCAGCTTCTTTATCTGCTGGCTCACGGCGGATTGCGTTTTGTGCACGGCTTCTGCCGCACGCGTGAAGTTCAGCGTTTCGGCCACAGCCACGAACGAACGCAGCAGGTCTGTTCCTATCTCCATGATTAGCACCTCTAATGGTGTTCATTACAGCAATTCGTTTCCCTAATCAACAGGGCGAGGGCATGCTATGGCCTGTTGAGTAGGAAAACGAACGGAGGTGCGTATGTCCATGTTGATTCCACAGGTGAACAGCCTGATGAATTTGTTCCGCAGATGGAAGGAAGCCTGCCGCAAGGCAGGGGAACAGCGCAAGACCATGCGCGAGTTGGACGAACTGGATGACCATATTCTGCGGGATATCGGTCTTTCCCGCGATCAGTTGCTGCGAATGAAGCAGGGAAATGTGCAGGCTTCGCAGCAGGGCAAGCTGAAGCCGTGCAGGAGTGTGCATGGTGATGCCAAGGCTGGCCGGCCCTTGCCCGCCTGCTCATGCCGCGCTGCGCATGAGGCGGGCGTTGCCCTGTGCAGGGATAAATGACGGACCACTTGTATTGCAATGATCCGGTATCGTGGCAGCCATCCCCGTGATCGCTGCTGTACCCGTTGTGCCAGCTTCCTAGTCGTCCCAGTTGTCCCTGTCGTTACTTTCGTTACTGTTGGCACCGGGGAAGACGCTCAGAGAATGATGGTCGTGTGGGGTGTCAGCACAACAGGCCCGCAATGGCGCCGGTCATGCAGGTGGCAAGGGTGCCGGCCGTGATCGATTTCATGCCCAGCGAAACAATGTCGTGCTTGCGTTCAGGGGCCAGCGCATTCAGGCCGCCGATGAGAATACCCAGACTGCCAAGGTTGGCGAATCCGCACATGGCGTAGGTCATGATGGTGATGGAGCGGGGCGAAAGAGTGCCCTGAGGCAGGCCCGCCATCTGAAGATAGGCGATGAACTCGTTGAGAATGGTCTTGGTGCCCATGAGCTGGGCCGCCTGCATGGCCTCGGATGCGGGAATGCCCATGAGCCACACGATGGGCCACATGATGAAGCCGAGCATCCGCTCCAGCGTCAGGGGCTGGCCCCATACATCGGGAAGGAAGGCGAGCAGCTGGTTCGCCAGCGACACCAGAGCCACAAGAACAAGCAGCAGGGCCACAACGTTGAGCAGCAGCTTCACCCCG
>JBKEAK010000193.1:0-2030 GCA_047972125.1 Halodesulfovibrio sp. | reverse complement strand
GCCATCAAGGAAGACCGCTGCATGTACTGCGGTAACTGCTACACCATGTGCCCCGCGCTGCCCATCTCGGACGGCGAAGGCGACGGCGTTGCCATCATGGTTGGCGGCAAGGTTTCCAACCGCATCAGCATGCCCAAGTTCTCCAAGGTCGTTGTGGGTTACATCCCCAACGAACCGCCCCGTTGGCCTTCGTTGACCAAGGCTGTGAAGCACATCGTTGAAGTGTACGCTGCCAACGCCAACAAGTACGAACGTCTGGGCGACTGGGCTGAACGCATCGGCTGGGAAACCTTCTTCAAGATGACCGGCCTTGAATTCACCCACCACCTTATCGACGACTTCCGTGATCCCGCCTACTACACCTGGCGCCAGAGCACGCAGTTCAAGTTCTAAGCATAGCTTGCTTATCAACCCCGGCGGCGCTTCTGCGCCGCCGGGACAGGAGACTCACCATGGCTGACGACAAAGACATTGTTGTTGAATTCCTGAAAAGTAAATCCTCGTCCAAGTCCAAGTTCTACTTCAAGGATTTCCTTGAACTGTTCCCCGACAAGGGCCCCCGCGAAGTGAAGAAAGTTCTCACCAAGCTGGTGAACGAAGAAGTGCTGGAATTCTGGTCTTCCGGTTCCACCACCATGTACGGCATGAAGGGCGCGGGCAAGCAGTCTGCCGCCGAAGGCGAAGAATAGCAGCTAGCATCGGCCCTGCGTCGTTAGCCTTTGGCTGCGCCAAAACGCGCTTTTTATTACGGACGGGTACACTGCGTACATTCCCAGCATAAAAAGCGCGTCTTTGTTGTTGACCCATTCAGGTTGCCGCTGGTGCATTCTGGAGAGCTGTCGCAGGCCGCCGGGTTTATTTGCCAGGATTCAATTTCGGGCGATATCGACCATGCTCATTAGGGCATGTGCATTCGCAAGGTGCGTCAGCCTTTGCGTGAAGCCTCAGCAAGAAATGCCGCAACGCGAGTTGCGGCATTTCTTGTATTCTGGGCCAGAGAGCATGGGTTGATGCCGTATTTTTACATCACGTGCTTGCAAGACCCTGGCGCTATGGCGCAAAATTGGCAAAGCCGAACGTTGCAAGGCGGCCCAAGAGTGTGAGGCTCTGTCCTATCAGCCTAACCGGGTGTTGGCTGACAGCACTTTTTATTGCGCGCAGGAGGCAGTATGAGCATGGCGTTTTCCCTGTCTGAAAGCGAACAAACGTTTCTGTCGCATCAGGCTCGCATGTCCATCGAGGCGGGGCTGGCAGGAAAAAGCGTAACTGACATTCCGCAACCCTCTGAAGACCAGTTTCCGCCAGACAGCGCGTTGCGCCGTACGCTTGGGGCATTTGTGACTCTGAGCCTCGGCAAGAATCTGCGCGGCTGCATTGGCAATATAGTTGGGCGTGAGCCGCTGTATGCCACTGTTTGGCATATGGCGCAGGCCGCAGCTTTTGCAGACCCGCGTTTCCCTGCCTTGACACTTGCGGAGTGGCCCGGTGTAACCCTTGATATTTCGGTCCTGGACGAACTTAGCCCCTGCCCGAGCCCAGAGGCAGTGGAAGTGGGGCGACACGGTCTTGTGCTTGTTTATGAGGGGCGTAGCGGCGTTTTTTTGCCGCAGGTGCCGGTGGAGCAGGGGTGGGACAGGCTGGCCTATCTGGACAATCTGTGCCTCAAAGCGGGGGTAGCGCCCGGCAGCTGGAAATTACCCGGAGCACAGTTGTTTTGGTACGAGGCCACTGTTTTTGAAGCCTAAGACAGAAAGATATTCTCTCCAATAATGACAGCCAAGAGAAATCATAGCACTTGTGCATGCCTTTAGCGGGGTGTATAGTTCCAAAGATTTCTCAGGGCGGGGTGAAAGTCCCCACCGGCGGTGATGCGGCGGCTACAGGCCTCCGTCAGCCCGCGAGCGCCCATGTTTGGGGTCAGCAGATTCGGTGCGAATCCGAAGCCGACGGTTATAGTCCGGATGGAAGAGAACGGTTTTTTGCCGCGCACAGCAGCGGTACGTCCTTCATTGGAAGGCGTGCTTTGTGTT
>JBKEAK010000192.1:0-2678 GCA_047972125.1 Halodesulfovibrio sp. | reverse complement strand
GATATATATTGACGCTATCTATGACGCGTATTTTCAGGCCCAACCCGCGCGGGCGGCAAATACGCGCCTCCGGAGCCACGACTGAGTACAGCCCGTTATACAAGTATGTAAGCACCTACATTGGCACGCTTGTTGTTAAACAAGGTGATGTATCGGTGCATGTTTAGGGGGTGTTCACATTGCCGTGCGGGGGTGCTCGCGTGTCGGATGAAGCTGCGGATGTCTGTATTCCGCATGGGGAATCAACGCTGGTGGTTGCTGTGGGAGCAACACCGGGCCAAGCCAACTAGGGGAAAAGGGGAAAGGAATGAAGAACCCTGTTCCGAATGGTCGTTACAAAAAGGCGGTGCTGGCTCTTGCCTGTGTGGTTGCCGTGCTGGTGGCCTCGGGAGGGGTCATTCAGGCAACGTCATCCACCGGCTTCTGCGTGTCCTGCCATGAAATGAAGCGGTATGAGGTGGAACTGAAGCAGTCTCCCCACGCCGTGGACAAGGACAAAAAGCCCATTGAATGCGTGCAGTGTCACCTGCCGGCAGATATGGGCCCCACCTATCTCGCCCTGAAGGGGTACCTCGGCACCAAGGATATTCTCGTGCACGTGTTCGGCGATCCTGACGACATGAACCGCAGAGAGTTGCAGATGGCTGCCCGCAGGTTCGTGCCGGACGACAGCTGTCTGGCCTGCCATCAGGACCTGACCAAAAATGCCAAGGGCGAGCCCTTGTCTGCCGAGGGCAGAAACAGCCACGACGCCTACCTTGCTAAGAACGGCAACACCAAGCGCAACTGTGCAGGATGCCACCAGAACATGGCGCATCTGCCCAATTTTGACAGGTGGTACACCGTTAACGCCAAATTTGCGGCCAAACTGCCCCCAGAAGAGGAAAAGCTGTGATGATGAAAAGAATAGCCTCAATGTCCGCAGGCATGAAGCTCCTTGCCGCTTGTGCGCTGGCCGTTGTTCTTGCCGGTGGCGTGTATCTGTATGTTCATGCGGCCTATCCTCCGGTGCGCTGCGAAGCGGTGAAGCATGTGGACCCGGAAGACAGGCAGATGGCCGGAGACTGCTATGGCTGCCACGCAAAGGCGACCCCGAAGGTGGCTCAGAACTGGTACGAATCCAAGCACGGTGTGGCGCTGGTGAAGTGTTTTGTCTGTCATGGACAGCCGGACGGCAAGGGCGCCGTTGTTTTTGCGGCTGTTCCGGATGTGGATACCATCTGCCGTCGTTGTCACGATCCGGCCATCCGCCGGATGGAGGCAAAGTTCGGGCAGGGGCTGGACTGCAATGCCTGCCACCCCATGCACCAGAACTCCATGCACCACGAGGCGTATGGCAGAACCGTTTCCAAAACCACATTCGAGTAGAAAGCCAAGAAGCAAGGAGCGTTACAGATGTCCATGAACAGAAGGGATTTCATCAAGTCTGCAGCTGCCGCCACCGCCTTCATGGCGCTCGGGGCCCCCTGCGCCTTTGCCGCACCCAAGGATACGGTGGATAAATGGGTAAAGGGCGTGTGCCGCTACTGCGGTACCGGCTGTGGTGTTCTGGTCGGCGTCAAAGATGGCCGGGTAACCATGGTAAAGGGCGACCCGAACAACCATAACGAAGGGCTGCTGTGCCTGAAGGGGGCATTGCTGCCTGCGGTGATCAACTCGCCCAATCGTGTGACTGATCCCCTTGTCCGCAAGGACGGCAAGCTCGTGCCCGTGAGCTGGGACGAGGCGCTGGACCTTACCGCCGGGAAGTTCCGCGAGGCACTTGCGACCACCGGTCCTGATTCCGTGGCCTATTATGGATCAGGTCAGGCGTTGACCGAAGAATCCTACCTCGTGAACAAGATATTCAAGGCCGGATTCAAATCCAACAATGTGGAAGGCAACCCGCGCCTGTGCATGGCCTCTGCCGTGGGCGGCTATGTATCCACCTTCGGCAAAGACGAGCCCATGGGCTGCTACGAGGATATAGAACGCGCCAACTGCATGTTCATTCTCGGTTCCAATACCTCGGAATGCCACCCCGTCATTTTCAAGAAGATTGCCTCGCGCAAGCAGGCGGACAAATCGGTCAAGGTTATCGTGGTGGACCCGCGCAAAACCAACACCTCGCGTATCGCAGACATGCATCTGGCCATAGCCCCGGGGCAGGACCTTGCCCTGCTGCATTCCATGGCATGGGTCATCATCAATGAGGAGCTGGACGATTTCCGCTTCCATTCCAAATACGTTACCTTCAGGGTTTCGGACGACAAGACCGCAACCTTTGAGGAATACAAGGCCTTTCTTGAGCAATTCCGGCCCGAGAAGGTAGAGGCGGCCGTGGGTGTGCCTGCGGCGGATATTTACACTGCGGCCAAGGTCTTTGCCCAGTCACCCGCCACCACATCCATGTGGTGCATGGGCGCAAACCAGCGCATTCGCGGGGTGTGGGTGAACAACCTCATCCACAACCTGCACCTCATCACCGGCAAGATAGGCAAGCCCGGTTCCACCCCGCTTTCCCTCACCGGGCAGCCCAATGCCTGCGGCGGTGTGCGTGACACAGGCTCGCTCTCGCATCTGCTGCCCGCAGGGCGGCTGGTGGCAAAACAGGAGCACCGCAACCAGCTTGAGGAACAATGGGGCCTGCCCAAGGATTCCCTCAATCCCAAGCCCGGTCTGCATACCACGGCCATGTT
>JBKEAK010000191.1:0-8531 GCA_047972125.1 Halodesulfovibrio sp. | reverse complement strand
CTTCCTTTGTGCGGATGCGTATATGCCGCGCCTTCTTTGCAATAAGCCCCAACCGAACGTTGCACAGGGGGCCTATCCATTTGTAACGCGCCTCTCTGTCATCCATCCGCGCTGCGCCGAGCACCAGACGTCCGGGGTGCAGCTCCGTATCGTTCATGGCTCTGGACCACGGAATCTTCCGTATGTCCGCAGCGTCAAATGCCATATTGCTGCGCCGCATCATCTCCGAAAAAATATCAACCAGCATCCCCCCAACAGGCTCACCGTCTTTCACGATGCTGTATGGGGGCATATCGGCAGCATAGACAATGAATTCCGCACGGGCATCAAAAGTCTGCAAGACGCAGCACCATACGAAGAAAACAGAGAGCACGCCCATTGCACGAATCATATTCCGGCCACCCTTCCGTGCGACTTTCCGCTGCACATACAGCATCTGGAATTATCGCTAAAACGCATAAATATTAACAAATTATCGCACCACCCTTTACACCTCTTCAGCTACGTAGCGTCATTACGACGCTCCCGTCAATTAGTCAGAACCTCGCGTCTGTCTGACATAACGTACACGGCAATCAGACCGGGCGCCCCCGGCAATGAGATGTGCCATTCCCGACAGTGAGACATGCCATTCTGTCAATGAGAACAGAAAGCTCTCATCTACATATCACATGCAACGCAAAAATGCACATTCTGTGTAAATATCTGCAACGTGGCTTGTCAGCACAAAAATTCATGTTTATCCCTTGTCCTTAATGCGGCTGAAACGACTTTCCCCTCCTCTCATTTGCGGCAACGCGCAAAAGCCCGTTTCGGCCCTCCCCTGAGAAGCTGATACTCCGAATGGACACCCCAACAGGACCAAGGAGCCCCCAATGTCCAAGTTTGATCTGGTGAAACATTATCTCCATGAAATGGAACTGCCCATTCTTTCGGAAGACACTGCCGAAGAGCTGGTGGTTGTCTCCGACCCCGAAAGCGGCATCGTCAATCTGGTTATCGACTGCGAAGAACCCATTCTGGTTCTCGAACAGCTTATCATGCATGTTCCCGCTGAAAACAAAGACCTGTACAAGCGCCTTTTGCAGATGAACCGCACCCTCGTGCACGGCGCATTCGTACTTAACGATGACGCCACGCTGCTGCTCTTCAGAGATACCCTGCAACTCGAGAATCTGGACCGCAACGAGCTTGAAGGCTCGGTGCAGGCACTCAGCCTTGCCATGGCGGAATACGGCCCCGAATTGCTCGGCTACGCTCAACAGTAGGAAGGAAGCCCATGTCTATTTTCCAGAGAATTTTCAAGTTTGCACAGGCTGAAAGCCACGCCGTGCTCGACAAGATAGAAGACCCCATCAAGCTCACCGAACAAGGCATCCGCGACCTGAAGAACGACCTGCAGGCCGCCATGTCCAGCCTTGCCGACGTGAAGAGCATGGCCATTAACACCCGCAAGCAGGCAGAAGCCGCAAAGAGCCGCTCTGCGGAATATGAAAAGAAAGCCATGTTGCTGCTCCAGAAGGCCCAGTTCGAAGACATGAACATGGCCGAGGCCGAACGCCTTGCCACCATGGCGCTGGAAGAAAAGGGACGGCAGGATGAGGAATTTGTCCGCCTGAATGCAGAAGCCGAACAGCATGAAAAGATGTCGGCCCAGCTGCAGAACAACGTGAACAAGATCAAATCCACCATCACCAAGTACGAAAACGAACTGCGCACCCTGAAGGCCCGCGCCAAAACCGCGCATGCCACCCGCAAGGTGAACGAGCAGATCGCCAAGGTGGATACCTCCGGCACCGTGGCCATGCTGGAGCGCATGAAAGAAAAGGTTGCCGCGGACGAATCGCTGGCAGCGGCCTATGCCGACCTTGCCAACGAAAGCACCGGACTGGATAATGAAATTGATGCCGCACTCGGCGACACCGCCAAGATCGACGCGCAGGACAAGCTTGCCGCGCTCAAGGCCAAGATGGGCATCTAGCAGCGCCACGCGCTGATGAAATGAAAGGCAGCGGGCGCAACTGGTTTCAGCCGGTGCGCCCGCTTTTTCCGATCAAGCACAGGAACAGGACAGCAAGGTACGCCATGGGACTTTTCGATATATTCAAGGACAAGGCAAAACGGGATGAGCAGATCGATTCCATCACTGACCTTACCCTTGAGACCATGCGCCCCGGATTTCTGGTCGATTACGATCTCAAAACCTGGGAAGTGAAGGCCGCCAACAAGTATGAATGGGGTGAAGCTGTTTCGCTGGAATGGCAGCTGGTTTCCGCCAGCGACACCCTCTATCTGGAATGCGCCACCGACGATGAGACCGAAAGGTGCATATCGCGTCCGGTCAGCTTCCGCAGCCTCGGCGATGCCGTGCGCAAGACCATTCGCGAAACCGGCGACGGCCCGGAAGAAATTACATGGCAGGGCAAGACCTACTACCTTGAAGAGACCGCAGGCGGACATTACTTCGCCAACGGGCAGGTTGCCATGCGCGGCGATGGTGAGCCGCTCCTGCTGTGGGATTATGAAACCGAAGACGGCGAACACTATCTCACCGTTGAGCAGTGGGGCGATAACGACTTCGAAGCCTACGCGGGCGGCCCTGCACACGAGTACCAGTTTACCAACATTCTGCCCCCGGCCCGGTAACAGGGTCCGGCAGGCTGGCTGTTTCATGAAAACGGGGAGGCATGCCTTCCCGTTTTTTCATTGGCTCCCTCACGCTGGCAGATATTTTCCGCCAACGCACGCATCACATTCCCCCACTTACATGCTGGCATTGTGCTTCATTCAAGCATATATTCCGGCACATGTTCAGGTACATGTTCAGGCACATGCTCAAGCATATGTTCAGGCACATGCTTGAACGGGCCGCCGCCGGCACGAAGACCTGCGCCACTTCAATGATCAGGAAAAGCGACAGCACCATGGATAATTTCACCTATTGCGCCCCCACCAGAATCTTGTTCGGCAAGGGCACCATTCCCGCCATTGCCCCCCACATTTCCGCCTTTGGCGTGCAGCGTCTGCTGCTGGTCTTCGGGGGAGGTTCGGCCCGCCAAAACGGTGTGTACGAAGCCCTCACCACCGCGCTGCGTGATGCGGGCATTGTGTGGGACGAGTTCTGGGGCGTGAAGCCCAATCCATCGCTTGAGCAGGTGAACGCAGGCATTGCCAAGGCGCGGGCCTTTGGGGCACAGGGCGTGCTGGCCGTGGGCGGAGGCAGCGTTATCGACTGCGGCAAGGCCATTGCCGCGGGTGTGCATCTTGATGATTACTGGACCTTTGTGGAAACCCGCAAACCAGCCGAAAACGCCCTGCCGGTCTTTGCCGTGCTCACCCTTTCCGGCACCAGCTCGGAAATGAACGACAAGGCTGTCATCACCAATGAAGCCGAAGCCAAAAAATGGTCCATAGGCGGGCAGTGCATGGCTCCCAAGGTCACGGCCATTGATCCGCAGGTGCAGGCCACCCTGCCGTGGTCGCTCACAGCCTCCAGCGGCATAGACGCCATGACCCATGTGATGGAAAACTATTTCAGGGGTCGCCCCGGTACTGACGGGACCGGCAGAACTGACGGGACCGGCGAAATCGGCGGAACTGGCTTCTTCCGCGAAGAAACGCAGCTGCAGATAAACGAAGCCCTGCTGCGGAGCATTGTGCTCAGCCTCAACGTCCTGCAAAAGGATTCCGCCTCGTACGATGCGCGCGCCAACCTTGCGTGGGCAGCCTGCTGGGGATTGAACGGCATGTCCGCAGCCGGACTTTCTTCCGGTGACTGGACCTCGCACGCGCTGGAACACGCGCTGAGCGGGCTCTTTCCGCACATTCCGCACGGAGCTGGGCTAGCCGTGCTGTTCCCGTCGTGGATGGAAGAGGTCTATCCCTTTGCGCCGGACATCTTCGCACGGTTCGCCCGTAATATATGGGGCATTGCCTTTGATCCTGCCAACCCGGCAGCAGTGCTTGAGGCAGCACAACAAGGCGTGGCCGCAACCCGCGCAGCCTTCTCAGGTTGGGGTGCGCCCGACAATCTGTCGCACTGGGGTGTGCGCGAGGAGCATATTCCGGTGATGGTGCAAAACGCCTACAGCTACCGCGCCCTCGGCAGGCTTGTGCCGCTGAATGAAGAGCAGGTTACCCGCATCTACAAAAGAGTTCTGTAGCCTGCCCGGCGCGTGCAACTGTGCACCGCGCTGCTTAAAGATGCGTCAGCTCGACGCAGGGACCAAGCGGCGGCAAGGCTGCCGCAGCCTCGAAAATGCAGTCGCGCATCCAGCGCTGCCCTGCCTCGGCATCGCGCGAGGCATGCCAGAACAGCCGCAGCGTGAATTCTGCATCAGGAAACGGCAACGGGCGTATGCTCAACGCATCGCCATGCACCGTCCGCCGTGCAAGGCGCTCTGCCATGGTGCCCGCAAGCCCCGTGCTACGCACGAGTTCGGGAACAGCCAGCTCCTGTTGGATGGTCACCACGGGCGCAAGGGCATAGCCTGCCTTTTCCAGCACCGAATACAACACATGCTTGCCTGAAACGCTCAGCGAAAGCGCGATAAAGGGCACCCCGTCGAACCTCGCAGGCTCCAGAACGCCCTTGGCTAACGGATGGTCCGCACGCATGACGCAGGCTTCCCTGTCCCTGAGCAGGTCCGCACTCAGGATATGACGCCCCGATACGGGATGGCAGCCCAGCACGGCATCCACTTCCCCTTCTTCCAGCATGCGCAGCCGCTCTTCATGCGTGGTGTGCACCACATGCAACGACACCCCGGGCGCTTCTGCCCGCACGCGCTCGGTAAGCGCGGGAAGTATGATGGCACCGCCATAATCATTCATGCCGAGGCGGAAGGTTCTCTGCGCTTCAAAGGGTTCAAAGCTCCCCATATCCCGCACGGCCCCGTCCAGCATCTCCAGACCGGAAAGAATGCCCGGCGCAATGGTTTCCGCCAGCGCCGTGGGTTCCATCACATTCCCCTGCCGGATGAACAGAGGATCATCAAAGCGAATGCGCAGCCTGCCGAGCGCATGGCTCACCGCCGATTGCGACAGATTGAGATCGCCCCCGGCAAGGGTGAGATTACGCCTGCGGTAGACCGCGGCAAAGACCGCAAAGAGATTGAGGTCGAAAGAAGCTGCATGAACATCATTCATAGTCACATTGCTACCATTTCATTTGATTCATGTACAGTGGAGGCATAGAGGTATGTCCGGAGGCACCCCAATGACATCGATATACATTCCCTTCGCCATAACGGTTCTGTCCATGGCGAGTTACCATATAGCGCAGAAGCTGCTCTCTTCCAGCCATTCACCCTTTTCCATGCTGGCCGTGGCATATGCCTTTGCGGCTGTGCTCTGCATAGGAGCGGCCCTGTTCGCAGGGTCCGGCACGGGCGAATCCGGCAACACCGGTCCCCTTTCCACCAAGGAAGTTGTGCAGCAGGTCTTCTCCCTGAAGAACTGGCCCGTATTGCTGCTCGCCATTGCCGTGGTCGGCATGGAAGGCGGCATACTTTTCACCTACAAATACGGCGCATCCATGGGCACGCTCCCCCTGCTGACCAACGGCAGCCTGCTGCTCATCACCGTGCCCGTGGGCTTTTTCTTCTTCCGCGAGCATGTGTCGCTGAGCACCTTTGCCGGGGGCCTGTTCGTGCTGGGTGGATTCTGGCTTATGACACGCCACGCCTGACCCCCAGTGCGGAGTGACGTGAACTACAAAGTAAAAAGCAAAGGACGCGCAGGCGTCCTTTGCTTTTGGGTGCAGCTGGCAAAGCAGGTATTGTTTTTTTGCCTCCGGCGGGCAGGGGGATAATCCCCCTGCACCCGGTATAAGCGATGAAAATTCGTTTTTTTGGCATCAGCTTCGGCTTAATGAAGTGTGTTCTTTGAAAAATTAACCTGAAGCAGAAGACGTGGTGATGTACCTTGCTGCGATGCGGGAGGCTCCCTGAATTAAGAATCTATGAGAGGGGGGAGGTTCAACGGGGAGCAGTGTCTACAGGTGTCCGCACGCGTTGCCACACATCCCTGCGCCAGCGGTTCAACGGACGGCAGCATCCTTCGCCAGCCTGCAATATGGCAGCCGCCTCGGGCGATTCTTCAATAAGCCTGCAGCGATACCGCGCACCATCCCAATAGAGACCGGGGCAGACATCCTGCTCGCCATAACGCTGCTGACCGGGAACGCATTGCGACTTGATGCAGCAGTAGCCGCAGCCCACACACGAACGCAGAAACAACAGAAGATGCAGCATTGCCGCCTCCATTTCCCGTTCACTGCGGGAACATGGCAGGTTACAGACGACAACTCCCCAAGACGCCGAAGAAACAGCCCCCGTCTTGCCTGAAACATGGTTTCCAAAACACGGGATGCAGCGTTGCCCCCTTACAGCCAAACCGTTTGGCACGACAGGATAAATCTGTATGAAATATCCTAGTCACGGCTATTCCGTTTGACAAGGGCGATGAGGGGTAGGTACCTTCGGGCTCGGTTTTCCGCCATTACGGACTTTTCGCGCAATCTCTTATCAGGGGAGCACGCTGTGCCTATCACCCGACAATTCCACCCGTTCACCGGCAACCTGCCTCTGCCATTCTCCCTTCTGGCCGCCATGCTGCTCGCAACACTGCTTGTCTCGGGCTGCGGCGGATACTCCGGCGAAACGCCCATTGAGCGCGTGCGGCAGGCCCTTGCGGACAAGGGCGACTATTCCATAGTGCTGGCCGACGCCAAGGAAGAAAACGGTCAGTACTTCGAAAAGCTCTACGTGGTGGAAGAAGGCAAGGAACAGCCCGAGGCAACCGACTGGCTCGAAACCTCGAAGAACGACTTTGAATCCATGGTGCCGCTCATCGGCATGACCGTCTTCAACAAGAAGGGCGGCGAAGAAAGCTTCGAGGCCGCCCCTCCCGGCTATGAGCACGTGGGCGATCCCAAATACGGCGAATGGCAACGCGACAGTTCAGGCGGTTCCTTCTGGATGTACTATGGTCAATATCGCCTCATGTCCGACCTGCTCGGCTGGGGGCGCGTGCGTCAGAACGACTACGCCACCTATCAGGACTACCGCCGCAACGGCCAGCCTTACTACGGCCCCAACAAGGAATACGGGATGAACGGGGAGATGACCCGCAAGAAGCATCCCGACTTCTTCCAGAGGGCACAGTCGAAGGAAATGATGAAGAAGTCATCGTTTTCCAACAAGGTACAGAGCCGCATAGGCCGCACTTCCACATCATCCATGCGCGCCCGCAGCGGCGGAGTGGGGAAATAACCATGTCCATTACCGAAATCCTTTCAGGCATCGGCCTGCTGCTCGGCTTTTTCGCGGTGTTCTTCATCGGCAAGAAGGTCAACGACCTGTGGCACAGGGAATATGACCTCAACGAAGAACTGGTCAAAAAGGACAACGCCGCGCTGGCCCTTACCCTTACCGGCTACTACGGCGGCATGCTCATGACTGTGGGCGGCGCATTGCACGGCCCCAGCGGCGGATTTCTCAGCGATCTCGGCAACCTTTTTCTCTACGGCCTTTCGGGCATTGTGCTGCTGAATGTGTCGTGGCTGGTGTGCGACAAGCTGCTGCTCTACAAGTTCCGCGTGGCGGACGAACTCATCCGCGACCAGAATCAGGGAACCGGTGCCGTGGCAGGCGGTGTGTGCCTTGCCACCGGCTTCATCCTTTACGGTGCCATCACGGGCGAAGGCTCGTTCGTGACCATGCTGGCGTTCTGGGCCAGCGGGCAGGCACTGCTGCTGGTGGCGGGCTGGGTGTACAACCGCATGGTGCCCTACGATGTGCATGAAGAAATAGAAAAGGATAACGTTGCGGCGGGCATCAGCTTTGCCGGAGCGCTCATTGCCATGGGCATGCTGGTCGGCCTGACCGCCGCTCAGGATTTTGAATCGTGGCACGAAACCTACGTGCCCTTTGTGGTCTATTCCGCGCTCGGCCTTGCCGCCCTGCCCGTGGTGCGCTGGCTGGCAGACAAGGTGCTGCTGGTGGGCGAATCCTTGTCCGACGAAATTGCACGGCAGGAAGTGCCCAACGTGGGCGCGGCATACATAGAAGCGTTTTCCTACATCGCAGGCGCGCTGGCTATCTACTGGTGTGTATAACTCTGCCTCCGGTGACCGTGCGTGTAACGATCATCCGTAACGGTCAAAGGTTCCCGTTGTGAACAGCATCCGTCGCTTCAGTTTCATCCTGAAGGCCTCCGTCTTTGCCACGGGCCTTTCCGGCATTGTGGCCGAGTATGTCCTCAGCACCCTTGCCACCTATCTGCTCGGCAACGCGGTGTTTCAGTGGACCATCACCATGTCGCTCATGCTGTTTGCCATGGGTCTTGGCAGCCGCATCAGCAAGAATTTCCGCTGGCACCTGCTGGACCTTTTCATCGCCGTGGAATTTCTGCTCTCGGTCCTCTGCGCCTCTGCCTCGGTGCTGGCCTACGGTCTGGCCGCCCACACCGACAACATAGGTCTGGTCATCTACGCGCTCGCCATGGCCATAGGCATGCTCATCGGTTTT
>JBKEAK010000190.1:0-2988 GCA_047972125.1 Halodesulfovibrio sp. | reverse complement strand
CGCAACGGCGCAGGTAGGGGGTGTTCACAAGATCGGCAGAGCAGATCTTGATCAGTTCGGGATTGAGGGTGTGCATGGCCTCAAGGCTGTTCATGTCCCACGCGGAGGCGAAAAAGACCAGGCCGAGAGATTCCGAAAGGGCCTTGAGTTCGGCCATTTCTTCCATGGAAAGTTCCAGTGCGTCGCGGTGCTCACCATAGGTGGGGCCAAAGCTGTTGGGACCGGTGTAGGGGGCCTTCAAGCCTTCGGCGGTCAGCAGGGCAGAGTTGTCGCGTTTCTGGAATTTGACGGCATCGGCACCGGCGCGGGCGGTCTCTTCGACCATCCTTCTGGCCAGCGAAATGTCCCCCTGATGGTTGTTGCCCACTTCGGCAACGATGAAACAGGGATGACCTTCACCGATGATGCGCACGGAACGGAGCCGGATGTGCTGTACGGGTTTCATAATCTGATAATATCCTTGCCCGTTGTGGCAGGCATGGAAACGAGCTGGTTGTAAATGTCTTCCTGCTGGGCAAACGAGGTGATGACAATGGCTTCCACATCCAGATCTGCAAGTGCTGCGGGCGACTGAATGATGTGATCGTGAAATTCCTTGCCCTGTTTGTGGGGCGCATTGTCCAGAATGCCTGCAATTTCAAAATGCGAACCCTGCAGAACGGTGAGCACCAGTTCGCAGGTTTCGGCAGCTCCGAAAAGGGCAACACGCCGTATGCCTCTTTCCATGAGCGGTTCCAGCCGTCTCCTGATGAGTCCCTTGATGGAGGCATAGGCTCTCACCATTTCGCTACAGTAGGAATCCATCAGTTCGCGTCTGTCTGCCGAGCCTTTTTCCGTGAGGCTGTACATGAAGCTTTTTTTGTCCACGGGCTGATATTCAATCTGCCCGGCCTTCTGCATGTCGGAAAGGTACTGGTGCACCATGGCACTGCTCGTGTGGCTGAATTTTCCGAGACGGCTCTGGCTCAGGCGGCTGTTTTCGGACAGCGCCTGCAACAGGGCGAGCATGCGCAGCTTCTTGGTCGGCTTTATGAAATCTTTTCCAATAAAGAACACGGTAAGACTCTTTTGGGAAAACGTTTAGTAGATTTGTAACTGATGTTAGTGATGCCACACTGTACTGTCAACAACGCTCAGGGAGTCTGCGGTTTACTCAGGGAAAGGTGGCTTCGGGCGTGCTTGCATCAGGCGTGCGAGTAAAATTTTCCCTGCGGAGTGGTACATGCAAAATGTGCAAGTCGTGTTCCAAAAGGCAATGGGGAAAATGCTACCGTGCGGGGCCAGTCGCGGCCGGATTATTTGCGGCTGTAACGGCCCATGATGCGGCATTCCGCAAGGATGTGGCCATCCATGGCACGCAGAATTTCGCCCTTGGTGGCACCGGGCTTCAGGTTTATGCGGCTGTCCAGCGCATACAGCTTGAAGTAGTAACGGTGGGTGCCTGAAGGGGGGCAGGGGCCATCGTAGCAGGCCCGTTTCCAGCTGTTCAGGCCGTGCGCCACACCGGGAAACGGATCGAACTCGCGGGATATTCCCGCATCCAGCCCTTCATGAGCGGCAGGCAGGTTGAAGAGCAGCCAGTGGTCCCATACGCCCATGGGGGCATCGGGATCATCGCAGATAAGCGTCAGGAATTTGGCCCCGGTGGGAACATCTGTCCATTGCAGTGCGGGCGAGGTGTTTTCGCCGTCGCAGGTATGCTCTGCGGGGATGAATCCGCCGTCTTCAAATGCGGGGCTGAATATGCGCATACTAGTCTCCCAGTCCTGTTCCGGGCTGCATGATGCGGCCGGTTAGCGTTGTTTCGTAACCGCCCAGCGCCTCGATGCGGGCGTGGAAGGTGGGCGATGCCAGCAGGCGCATAACGGCCTGCGCTCCTGCGGTATCCATGAAGCGGTTGGGAATGATCAGGTCGTACCGTTCCCGTGCCAGCGGCACGAAGTCGAGCCCCAGCGCCTTGGCTGCGGCATAAATGCCGAGTCCCGTGTCTGCGGCCCCGGTGAGCACGTTTACGGCAACGGCCATGTGGGTGAATTCTTCCTTGTCATATCCTGCCACCTGCGCAGGATTGATTTCGGCATCGCGCAGGTGGTGGTCGAACAGTATGCGGGTTCCGGCACCGCGCTGCCTGTTCAGGAACCGTATGGACCCGTCCGCAAGGTCATGGATGGACTGTATGCCCTTGGGGACGATGAATCCCTGATGGCGTATGGCAAGGTTCACGAGGGTGATATCCGCATCCGGCAGGTAGCGTTGCAGGAAGGGGAAATTGTAGTCGCCCGTATCCGGGTCAAAGAGGTGCGCCCCGGCAAAGTGGCATGAACCGCTCTTGATGGCGAGAATGCCACCCATGGAGCCCACGTGGCTGGATGTGAGGCGGATGGGGGGCGTAAAGCCCATGAGTTCGTCTGCCAAAATATCCAGCGTGTTGTCGTGGCTGCCCACGCAGACAAGGATGCTGTCCAGTTCCGTTTCCGGCACCATGAGTTCTGCCGGAACCGTGCCGCCCTGCTCCAGCCCTTCCGACTGCACCGGAATACGGGTGAGGGCCTGTGCCTTAGATACGGTGGTTATGCAACCTGCGCCGCGTGCGAGCGGCGTTGCCACGTACTTGTCGTCCACCTTGCCTACGGAAAGGCGCAGAAACTCTTCCACCCCCAACTTTGAGGGGGCCTTGCGGGTCAGCTCCACGGGCACGGTCTTCCGCGCCTGATGATCCTGACGGCCCAGCCAGCAGATGATGGGGGCCAGCAGTTCTTCAAAGCATACCACGGCGCTGACAGGGTAGCCCGGGGCACCTGCCACCAGCTTGCCCTTGCACACTCCCAGCAGGGATGGCTTGCCGGGCATGGCGGAAATGCCGTGCACCAGCACTTCGCCGAAGGCGTCCATGGTGGAACGGGTAAAGTCTTTGGAACCGGCGGAAGACCCTGCACAGATGATGACGATGTGCGCATCCGAGCCAAGGCAGTCGCGCACGGCGTTTTG
>JBKEAK010000189.1:0-3245 GCA_047972125.1 Halodesulfovibrio sp. | reverse complement strand
GAGTGCAGACCACCACCGGACAGGACTGGAAGATGCCAAGCTCGCTCCGCAGATAGAGCTGTAGCGTTGTGCTGCAGTGCTCGATTGTGTGGTGTTATCCGGGGATACGTTGGTTGCGACACCGGACAGAAAGGAGCGTCTGATCCATCTGAAGCTTGTGAACCGGTATATCGGCGAGTTCAATGGGGCGCACCTGCTGGCTGCAGGCAAGCTGCTTGAAGAAGCTGGCAGGGTGCTGGAAGCTTTGGCACTGCAGGATGGTAATAATGTTGACCTGCAGGGACTGTGGATTTCGTGTAAGGGACGCATGGTTTTTCTGGCCGATGCGTTGCGCATGCCTCCGGATTCCGGTAAGGGCAGCATGCTGAGAACAGGCGGCGCGGATACCTTGCTGATGCCCTTGCTTGCACTTGCCATTGTCGGTCTCGTTATGCTGTTTGTGATGCTTCGGGTACACGTGGTGCATCCCTTGCGTCTGATACTCAAAGGCGAGCACCGGGAACAGCACCCAGCCGTATTTTTTACTGATATATCCCAGCTCATCTCCGCGCCATCCCCAAAGAGCGGCGATGCTGTTCATGAAGGAGATGGCGTTATGTTTGATTCACCTCCCACCCCTGCGGAGTGGGCAGACGGAGTTGAAGGTGTACATCGCACCAACCATGAAACCTCCGTCCTGCTGGTTGAAGACAGTCCGTTGAGTGCGGAGGTCAGCAGGCAGGTGCTGCACAGTGCCGGTGTTGCGGTTGCCGTTGCTGATTCCGGGTATGTGGCGCTGGAACTGGCGGAGCATACCGTGTTCCGGATGGTGCTGATTGATCTTTCCATGCCGGGGATGGACGGCTGTGAAGTGGCAAGTCGCCTGAAGAAGCTGCCTCGGTATCGGCATGTACCTTTGTTTGCTCTGACCGCCGATGATGTTGCGGCTGTAGCACAGGAATGTAGGGAGGCAGGAATGGCTGGTGTGCTGCAAAAGCCCCTTGCCCTGCCGCTTGTTGATATTCTGGTGCAGCGTATGCGAGGCAATATTGCGGATGCTACCGTAAGGGATTCCGAAACAGCTCTGTTTTTCGAACGTACATCTTCCATTGCAGATGAGGTGGAGGGAATGAAGATAGCCGGGACTATCGAATCTCAACAGATCGCAACTGACCGAGCTACGGCCAGTGAACCTGACAGCGCATCTCTTCATGGAATTGTCGCGGAAGAAAGTGTGGAAGCAGTTCTGGATGCCCGGTTTGCGCTGCAGGAAATGGGTATCGGTCCGGAACAGCTTGCCGCAATACTGCGCGAAATGAATACGTTGATTCCCACCTATCTTAATGATCTTGCATCACTTCAGACTGGTGGGGACAACGTTGCTTTGAAGGCGTTGGCGCATAGGATAAAAGGGGAGGGGGGCAATATCGGCGCCCTGCAGGTCCGCTTTCTTGCCGCGCAGTTGGAGCGGGCAGCTCTTGAAGATTCAGCTGAAGCTTCTGTGGCGAATATGCGTTTGCAGTCAGCATTGAAGGCATTGGCCGAGTGCATAGAGCTCGGAACGTGGCGTGCATAGCAGCGGATAACGGGCTGCGGAAATGTCCGGAATTGTATAGTGTGCCGCACCAAAAACGAGAAAAGGGGGAGATGCCGAAGCACCTCCCCCTTATCATTATATAGAACTGGGTGACGTAAGATTACATGGCGGCGCCGGAAGCGGCACCCTGCATCTTAACGGCAACCTTCTCGGTCAGACCTTCGTAGTAAGCACGGAGGATGACGAGAACTTCGTCGCGACCGAAGTGGTCAACAACTTCAGCACCTTCGGAAAGGGCCTTACGCAGCTTGGTGCCGGAAAGGATTACGCGGTCTTCCTTGGTGTGGGGGCAGGTACGCAGAGAAGCCATACCGTCGCACTTGTAGCAGTAGAAGGTCCAGTCGATCTTCATGGGCTTGCAGAGCAGAGCCTTGCCAGCATCGGCGGGGGTGGGGATCTTGTCGAAGATGGTCTGAGCTTCGAACAGGCCGTAGAAGTCGCCAACACCAGCGTGGTCACGACCGATCAGCATGTTGTTAACGCCGTAGTTCTGACGGAAGGTAGCGTGGAGCAGACCTTCGCGGGGACCAGCGTAACGCATGTCGAGGGGGTAACCGGCCTGGATAACGTTTTCCTTCACGAAGTAGTGTTCTACGAGGCAGTCAATGGCCTTAACGCGAACGTCGGCAGGAATGTCACCGGGCTTCAGGTTGCCGATGAGGGAGTGGATCAGAACGCCGTCGCAAACTTCGATGGCGATCTTTGCCAGGAATTCGTGGGAACGGTGCATGGGGTTACGCAGCTGCAGAGCAGCAACGTTGGCCCAGCCGCGTTCTTCGAACATGGCGCGAACTTCTGCGGGACGCAGGTAAACGCCCTTGTATTCGGTGGGGTATTCGCCTTCGGAAAGAACCTTAACGGGACCGGCGAGGTTAAAGGCCTTCTGAGCCATAACCATCTGAACGCCGGGATGGTCTTCCAGAGCGGTTGCCCAGAACTTGTCGTCAGCGGAGTCAGCACCTTCGCCCTTGAAGACCTGGTAGCATTCCCACTTCTTGTCTTCTTCGGTCATTTCGTACTTTTCGGTGACCTTCATGGTAGCGAAAACTTCGCCCTTGCGAACCAGAGCGATTTCTTCGCCTACTGCTACGCCGTCAGCGAAAGCCTTGTCAGCGTCCAGGGTAACGGGCACGGGCCAGAAGGTGCCGTCAGCCATGGTGAACTTTTCGCAAACGCCCTTCCAGTCAGCCTTACCCATGAAGCCGTTCAGCGGAGAGAAACCGCCAATGCCCATCATGATGAGGTCGCCCTTAGCGCGGGCGGAGATTTCGAGCTGCTTCAGGCCAGCGGCCTTCTTGAGTTCAGCTTCACGCTCAGCGCCTTCGAGAAGGCAACATACGAGACCTTTGCCACCATGCGGGGGTACCAGCTTGGACATAACTTCCTTCCTCCGAAAATATAATGAGTTTTTTCCCTTGGGATTTAAGACGCAATGTACGTGCGAAAATCCGTAAATGCCGTATTGGAAAATCTCTGTGCCCGGGTTAAAAACAATTGTTTCAGTCATGACTAATGATTGAAAGTCTTGTTCAAAGTACTCGTGAGCACGTGATGTAGGTCTTGTGAAAAATTAGACAAAAAGTCAAGCGCAAAAACTCCACTTTTTATTTCCATAAAATCTAGCTAGTTATTGACGATGATTGTTGTCAAGCTTTTTTTCAATAAACCG